>CAMRDW010000069.1 GCA_947041315.1 uncultured Enterovibrio sp. | reverse complement strand
AACTTGACAGGGTTCTTAAAAGATCGAAGTGAGCGAAAAATATCCTGCAAATCGTCGCATCATTTTGGGCGCTCATGCTGCGAAAAGAGGAAGAGCAAAAGAGAGGGCAATAAAGAATTACAAACAATATTGAGTGTATTGGTAAAGGAGTGCGTGAAGAGGAATGAGGGCCAAGATGCAGGTGATATAAATATAATAATTTTTATGCCAATAACGTTTGGAATAAATATGAAGTCGGATCCCCCATAAAAGGATCAAAAGATTGATGACGAATAAAAAGCCAAATACGCTGGAATGAAAATCTTTATTGATGTCGTTATTGTTGATGAGAAGATAAAAAAAGACGGGAAAGAGAAAACAGAAAAAAACACTCCATTGAAAGCGACGAGGCCATTTTTTAAAACGGTCTTGAAATACTTTATTTAATTCATTTGTGGAAGCTTTATTGTAATTCATAATATTCCAGAAATTCATTCATTACTTTGGCTTAGTCCAAAAATACAGAGAAAGCGAAGTGTGCTCCAGACGGTGTACTGAAAATGCGAGCAGTCTCACGAATTGACTGTGGTTTTGTCCAGAAATCCAGCATCTTATTTGTGAGTCGCAGGACGAATTTTAGGGCACCTCTTCTTAGATTCTTGATCTGTAAGCTTTAGATCTAGATGTTCTTTTTGCTTTTCGAATTTAAGCCTATCCCCAAAAGAATTGAAGATGGCCGCTTGCGGAAAAAGAGTAAACCCCCTTAGCAGATGGACGATGCAATACCCATCCCATTAAAGATGTGATTATTCTTATTTGTTAAAATCACAGAGAGCATGGTTATGAATTTCTCAATGAGAATCATTGGTTATCGACCATTCACGCCTTGTTTTGCGTGATTTTCTCGGCGTAATTTCTGATTAACGACTGAATGCAATTGGTCTCATTGGGCGCTGCGAGCCTAGCCAACACCCGCTAACGTCAAAGGCGACAGCTATAAAGACATCTAATGGGATGAGGCTTTATGCTCTTAATGCTTTAACCGCTTAGAGGGATCAAACATCAGGTTAAAGACCGAGAGAAGAAGAGGGGGAGCCCGTGACCATCTTCCTGATGGTCAAGGGGTTCTGAGGTTTTGTGCAAGCTGCATTTTCAGGTTTATTTTGATAAATTAGAGGTTTAAACCTGCCAATAATTCATTGCGGCGTTGAGGGGTTATGACCGTCCAATGTTTGCCATCAAGTGCACCTTCTAAAGCCCATAACATGTCGAGGCTCAAACTGTTATTGTGTGTTTTTTGTAAAGCTTGAAAAGCGTCTAACGCGCCCGCTTCTTTTAATTGTTCAAGAGAGTCTATGCCCGCTTTTCGTAATAAACGTTCTGTGTTCAATCGAAGGTTGGGTAAATCCTTAATGCGCGTTGGAAGCGCGGATTTTTTTTCTTTTTTATTGTCTAACGCAATGAAGAGCGCATTTTTTGCATAAGACATTAATAATTCAGATTGATCCCACCAAGCATGAGGGATTGCATAATATTTTGTGGTGACAGGGAAATTACGTTTTGTGTATTTATATGGACGCATTCCATTGTTTTTAAATTCAATTTCGGTTTCTTTTCCTGCACGAATATGAAGCGTTTCATTAACGACCAATGCAAACATGGCATCTTCACAGAAAATACCAAACCCACCAAACATAGAGCGAGATTTAATTTTGCCTAAAGAATCAAAGAATTTAAGTGTGTTTTTTAGGATAGCTTTGTCCATCAGATTTACTCTCAATTAGTGTGTTTTAAGACAGAAAAGTAAAAAACCAACGAAGCAATGCAAAGAGATCTAAAGAACAAGATCCGTAGAAATGCGAACATCATCGGTAACTCCGCTACCAACAAAACAGACGATTCTGAATTGGAAGGCCGGAAGCTTTGCGTCCCACGCTTTCGACGTGGTTTGCCTTTTCTTGACGAGGAACAGCTTAACCGAATCACTTTATTTTGTCTCTTTTTCTAGTCATCAATGTGTGATCTTGCTTCCAATAAAATGTTATCAAATGTATTTCGAATCCTGGGTGTCATTAAAAGTAATATCTATTTAACCTTCTTTTTCATAAATAAAAATATATTGGATTAATTTGAAACCTTTTATATACCTCATCTTGTGATATGCATTGCTTATTTGAGGAGAAGAACGAAATTGTGTTATTTTTTTATTTACTCAGACTTTAAATCTCTTATTTTTTGAAAAAGACCCATTTTGAGCCCTTCCTTTGTTCAAAAAAAACAGGGAAAGATTTTTTTGTTCTCGACGTCTTGTCTCCTTTAGAAGGAAGGTCAAAATAACCTTGCTTAGAAAAAGAAAGACAAACAAGATAATGAGATGATAAAAAAGAAGAAAAAATGAAAGAGGAAAGATAAAAAAATCGGGTCAATGGCCAAAGAGGGTGATAACGCTGTCGTGTTTGAAGATGCGGGTTTGCGGCTTTTTGAGCCTGTCTTAAATTTTGTTGGATTGATGAGCTAAAAGACATCTTCATCCCAAAGTCATTGAGCTTGCTGAGGTGTTGGCTGGGGTTTCAAAATCTCATCTCATCTCATCTCATCTCATTAAATCGAGCGTCGATGCTCAGCGGTTTTTTGTTATTGACCTCGATCTCTAACGTCAAATATACCCGTCGCCTTTGAAACGCCTGGGTGTTGATTGCTCTCGCTCTGGCCCATCACATCGTCTCTTTATGCTCAGGGCCTTCACTCGTTTGCCGCCTGCACGCATCTTTAAGTGTCTTGGGTATATACCGGGATATCCCTGCAGAATATTAGCGTTTTCTTAATATGAACATCTCATAGCCAAACTGCCCTAAATATTGATCATAAATTGCCATTTCACGGCTCATTGCATTCAATGCGGCAGAATCGGGTATTTCTAGATAGACCTCAGCCAATGCCACTTTCAATGGAAGATAATAATCCTCCCAAGCTTGACGACTCAAGGTAAAATGACTCAACAACTCAAAGCCTGCTTGATTAATTTGTGCGATTCGTGTTGCCACTGTTTGCATGTCTTGGTATTCCCCTTTCCAAAAATCTTTTAGCTCTTGGGTTGGACGATCCGTTAACCAGACGAGATCACTTATCACCATCATTCCGTCTTTTTCTAACAATGACGTCCATTGTTTAAGAGCTCGCTCAACGCCCATGATATAGGCCGCGCCTTCAGCCCAAACGAGATCAAAACGACCTTTGCTAAAAGGCAAGTCCGTCATGCAAGCGCATTCAATTTTAATGCGCGACGTTAAGCCCATTTTTTCCGCTCGAAGGCGCAATAATTCCAATGCATTCGGTTCATTATCAACGGCCGTGATTTGTGCTTGGCTGTGTTCTGCCAAGGTGATCGTTGAAACGCCTTTGCCACAGCCAATATCGATAATGGATGTTGGTATTTTTGGTAACAAGGAGAAGGCCTGCAATGAATCTTTTTTAGATCCCGGTCCCCAAAGTTCAACCTTTTCGAATACTTTCATAAAATCTGTCATGTAGCTTTGATGTTCATTCATGTCTTTTGATAACCATTTTAAGTGAAAGGCCTCTTTTTTATTAAAGCCTTGCTGTTTTAACCAAGCCAAGTGTGCATCAGGCGCTAAGGTGTCTACGGTTTGATGCCAAAGACGCAAGGAGCCGTTCCCTAATAATGCTGCGAGTAAATCTCGTGCTTGCTGTTTTTGAGCGATCTCTTTATCTAAGAGAGCCAAGCGTTTCGTTAATAGCTCAGGGTCAATTTTCGCGTCTAAGCAGGTTTTACACTCAGCTAAAGTTAAGCCACCCAACTGCAATTGCTGCAGCAAACGCACTCGTTGCACATCGCTGTCCTTGTACACCCGATAACCATTGCTGCGGCGCGTCCCTTTAATTAAACCTTGTTTTTCATAATACAATAACGCGGTTCGCGACAATTTCACTTGTGCAGCCAATTCAGAAATTCGATATTCGCCCTTCATTGCTTTTTCCCTTTTCTTCTTATTCTCTTGTCCTCATCGTTATTCGCCACTGTTCATTTTTGCGGGGAAAAACCCTCGGTGCTCTTGTTGTGAATGTTCCCGTTAGCCTAACGAGATCATGCCATTTATGTTTTGAGCGCAATGATGTTTTGCACAATGAAAGCAAAGATAAACTGTAAAGCCATAGACAAGTCAAGAGGTGGTTTAATTCTCTTTTTCCAAGGAGGTTTAAATCATGTTTATTCCAGTCATACCCATTTTTTTAAGTCGTCAGTCAGAAAGGATGTTGGAAAAATCATGCAGAACAACGCTGGAATGTTTGATAGCGACTTGCCGCTCTGACGCAGGCCTGCAAAGCAAAGCTGAGTCAAGGCGCGCAGGGATGTTCAGTGATTTTTCTTTGGTCTTTATCTGCATTTTATCTGCATTTTAAAACAGGTTGGATATCTTTCCCTTATCATTGAAGATGCTTGATTTTTCGCGAAATAAAGATCAATCTACAAAGCCTGAAAATAAGCCAAATTAAAGCTCAAAAAAACACATAAAATGCAGCAGGCGAAACCCGTGATGCTTGAATGCGTGAAAATACAAAAAGGGGAGGGCTTGTGTTTAAAAAGGGTTTTCGGTCATGGTGTCTCAAGACTATTTTACTTTATGAATTGATTGAGCTTATCCAAGACAAACCCCAAAATAAACACTGTCCCATTGCCTCTTATTCCTGTCGCCTTTGAAACGGCGTGGGTGTTGGCTGCTCTGGCCCATCACAGAGTCAATCTATGCTCAGGGTCTTCACTCGTTTGCCGCAGGCGTGCATCTTCAAGTGTCTTGGGGATATACCATGCCAGTCGTTAACCCGAAATCGCGTTGAAAAAAATCATGCAGAACAAGGCTGAAATGTTTGATAATGCGTTATTCTCATTGAGAAATTGAGAACGATTTTATCGGTTATTGTAACAAATAAGAATGATCAAAGAGTGACAGTAACGGGGAATAAGCGGCCTTTTGAGTGCGTGGCTTGTGTTAATGAAAAGAGAGCGCATTGACTTGAAGAGGAAAAGAGGAGGAGAAGATGAAACAAGGTGATTTTTTTAATGTCTCCAGTCCTTGTATTGCGATTTGTCAGTTAAATGATAATGGATATTGTAAAGGTTGTTTTAGAAGCCGCGAAGAACGCTTACATTGGAAAAAATACACGGTTCAACAAAAGCACAATGTGATCCGTTTAGCGTCTTTACGGTATTTAGGTGTATTGAGGGCGTTGCGAGAGCAAGAAGAAAAAATAAAAAAGAAGATACAAGAAAAACCGTAACGTGATTTGTTTGAAGATAAAAATTAAAAAAGTGCCCTAGGGCACTTTTTTGCAAACGCAACAAAATTAAACGCGGATGAAGTCCATGTGCATGACTTTTGGTTTAAAAGCGTGGCGTTGAATGTCTTGTGGCTTCACTTTGACTTCTTTACCGTCGATAACTAACGTGATGCCTTCATAGAATTCAGGCTTGTCCATTTTCGTAATCACGGCATTGTGACAAAGAACGATTGCCATAGGTTGCTCTTTTCCACCGTAAACAATGGCAGGAAATTGTTCAGCGTGACGCAGGCGGCGGCTCGCACCTTTACCCTGATCTGTACGTAAGATAGCTTCAAGTTTCATGGTTAACACTCATAATTGTGAGTTAAAAATTCATCTAGGTTTGCGACCAAACTAGATATATATAAAGCGAGGCGCACATTATCATTTTTCTTTATTTATAACAAGAAAGATCAAAGGCACGGCGCTTTTTTATCCTCTGTTAAGCCAGGTGTGTATGTCACGCTCTCCTGTAAAAAGAGCCAGATCAAATATTTTTTCTCGAATAGACCAAAAGCGGCCTTTTTTTCGCGCAACAATAAAATCTGGGTAACGAAAACGGTGCTCTGATTGTTCAATTTTGCGGGCTGCGGTATGAAGAAAAGGGCGATGCCTGTCGACAAGGTGAGGGGGGACAAAAAGCGATAAAAAATCCTTTTTATGACGGCCTGTTGAAAGTGGCCATATCTCATGCAATTGTGCGCCAGCCGCGTCGGTGTAAGTGATCCTGATTTGGGGTTTTTCAAATTTATTTTTGCATGCTTCCACGTCCATTTTAATGCAAGCAAAGATCAGGGCGTCTTTGAGTTTTAGGGCCTCTTTTAATTTTTTATCAGGATCCACCAAGGTGTGAGCGCATTGATGACATTGACGGGCTGCAATGTCATTGTCGGCCCCGCATTGTTCGCAAAATTTAGCTCGAAAACGGTAGCCACAGATTTCGCGCTCTCCTTCGTCATCTTCAAAAAAACCTTGGCAGCGCCGTCCAAAATGCGCCAAAAGAAAACCATTATTATCCAGTTTCCCCCAAAAATTGTTGTTAAATCCACAAGCAGGACATGGAACGGTGACGATTTCGCTGTCACTGTCCGGTTTAGGATCCCCTATTTCTGCGTCGTAAATGTCATACACATTGCCTGCATAATCAAGAATTAAACAGTCTTTTTTATTGGGGGACAAACGCAGCCCGCGCCCTGCGATTTGTTGATAGAGGCTCACGGACAGGGTTGGGCGTAAAATGGCAATGAGATCCACATGAGGGGCGTCAAATCCGGTTGTGAGCACGGACACATTCACCAGGTATTTTAGGGCGCGTGTTTTAAAGGCTTGAATGATCCTTGCGCGCTCGTCTGTGGGGGTTTCACCAATAATGACAGCAGAGCTTGATGCTGGAAGGTGCGTGATGATTTCTTGTGCGTGTTTGACGGTGGCGGCAAAAATCATGACGCCTTCTCGCGTTGTTGAAAAAGAGAGGATTTGCTGAATGATTTCGGGGGTGGCCCTTGGGCTGTTTTCAATGACGCGATCGAGCTCTTTTTCGCTGTACAGGCCCCTTGAACTGGTTTTAATGCTCGAAAAATCAAAGCTCAATACAGGGGCATCGAACAGTTTTGCCGGGGTTAAATAGCCTTCTTCTAAAAGATAACGAATGGGCAACTCAAAAATACATTCTTTGAAAAATCGCGGGGCTTCACTTCGGACGCGTCCTGATGAATGAAATTGATAAATCCAACCGGAGTCCAATCGATAGGGGGTGGCCGTTAATCCGAGAATTTTAATGCCCGTATTTTGGCTTTGAAGATGTTGGATCACCTTTCGGTAACTGCTGTTTTCATCCAAAGGAACGCGATGGCATTCATCAATCACCAAGAGTGAAAATTGGTCAACAAAGGCGTCAAGATTGCGCACAACGGATTGGACTGAAGCAAAAACGATTTTATCTGTGCTTTCTTTTCGTCCAAGACCGGCTGAAAAAATGCCGCCTTTTAGGCCGTAGTTTTCATATTTTTCATGATTTTGTTCAACCAATTCTTTCACATGCGCTAAAACCAAAACCCGACCTTTGGCGATTTTTGCAAGCTCTGCGATGACCAAGCTTTTTCCGGCGCCCGTAGGAAGCACGGCCACAGCTGGGGCCGATTGACGGCGAAAATAATGGAGAACGGCTTTCACCGCGTCGGATTGATAGGAACGTAGGGTATACATGCAATTTAAAAGGCCGCCCAAAGAGCGGCCAAGTTTAACGGGGCTTGAAAGGGAATACTAGGTTTTTGGGTCAAGGCGTTTTGAGATGATGCAGTGTTGGCGGTGCAGCATGTAGTCAAATTGTTCATAGAACGCGCGCACATGGCTGTTGGCGATGTTGACTTCAGAAGTGAGGGCATGGCATTTTTTCGAGATGGCGTGCGCTTCAATCAAGGGCAAAATACAAGATCCGACCCCTTGACGTCGCCATTCCGTTAAAAGAAACATTTGTTCTAAAATGGCTATTTTTCCCAAAAATTCAACACTTTGTCTATAAGATATTACGACAAATCCAAGGATGTTTTTTTCCTGTGCCTCGTTGGAGGAGATCAAAAAAATGTCGCCATAAGATGGGTTTTCAATTAAAAAAAGAAAAAAAGAGGTGAGGCGCTCTTCATCGTAGGGAAGGATTTCATGTGTGTGCATCTCTTTTGAAAGAGCAAGAAGTTGAGGCATGAACTCAATGGAAGGAGAATGCAGTGAAATATTCATAAATTCTTCCCTGATAAACAGTGTGTATTGAATCAATCAATCAGAAAAATTGATTGTTTTGGCTCTAGATTGTAGCAGCTCTTTTGAGGGAGGCATGGCTTTGTTATTCGGGCTAAAAAGAAAGATTTTCCACGCTCTTGAACATCTCGTGTATCCCTTATACCCGTCCCCTTTGAGCGTGCGAGGTTGGGGCATTCTTGTAAGCCCAATCTGGCGCACATCGATGCTCATGGGCTTCGGTTGCTTGGCGATAACCTGCATCTTCAAGTGTCTTGGGTATCGGTATATACTGTCGCGCTTAAAAATAATGGGGAATAAAAAATGATAAGAATAGACAAGTATCTTTGTGCCACTGTGGGTGTGACACGCCGTGAAGCGGCCATTATATTGAGAAACAAACGTGTGACGGTTGACGGTGAGATCATTAAAAGCGGGGCGGTCAAAATAGACGAAATGGCGGTTGTCTTGTACGACGGCGCTCCTTTGTGTTTGTCGGGCCCTCGTTATTTTATGATGAACAAACCCCTTGATTATGTTTGTTCACAAGAAGACCCTTCCCATCCGACCGTGTTTGATTTATTCGATGAAAGGGGGGTGGATAAATTACACATTGCAGGGCGATTGGACGTGGACACCTCGGGATTGCTTTTGGTGACAGACGACGGTCAATGGTCGCATCGGGTGACATCACCCAAAAAGAAATGTGGGAAAAAATACAGCGTTGCTTTGGCTTTGCCTGTCACTGATGAGGTCATTGGACTTTTTGAAGAAGGGCTCCAATTAAAAAGTGAAAAGGAAAAAACCTTGCCTGCAAAAATCGAAATATTGGATGAAAGGCACCTTTATTTGACGCTGTATGAAGGAAAGTATCATCAAGTTAAACGCATGTTTGCCTCGATTGGAAATAAAGTGGTTGAATTACATCGGGACGCCATTGGCGGTTTATTATTGGATCCCAGATTGGCTCCGGGAGAATACCGTCCTCTTAGTGAAAGTGAAATTGCCTTGTTTAATGCCAAAAAATAACCCTGCTTTTTTCAAAGAAGATTAAAACAAGGGGGCTTGCTTCGATTCTTTTTTGTGCGTGTCGCGTTGGATGCTGGGGGAGGCGTTATCTTATCCTCGCCGCCTTTGAAAGCAAGGGCATTGTCGGTGAACTTCTCGGAGAAGGCGTCGCTTTTTTGTCTCTGGCCTTTGAGGCGGCAAGGTGCTTGGGAGGGCTTTTAACCTTCCAATATCTTGGGCATTGACACTGACGGATTTTTTTTCTGTCCAGCAAGCGGCATTGTGCAATATTCAGGTGTACATACCGTTGTATATTTAAGTGTGTTAGGTATAAAGTGATGCAGTGAAAAATTGATTTATGATGAAAGTGACTTTCACACCAATGGCTTCTTTTTGATGCCATTGGTTTTTTTCTTCTGCGTCCCAAGGCCTCTATGAAAAACTTTGTAAATGTAAAGACCAACCCACAGCCAGCGCAACAGTTAACGCTCTTATTGATTTTTATTCTCGGGGGCATTTCTGCGCTCACGCCTTTCGCGATTGACATGTATCTTCCTGCAATGCCTGAAATTGCAAGGGACTTTCTGGTGTCGCCAGGCGCTGTCCAACAAACCTTGATTGCCTATACGGCAGGTTTTGCCATTGGGCAGTTGTTTCATGGACCCATCTCTGACAGTTATGGCAGACGACCCGTATTGATTGTGGGGATTTTCTTGTTTTTGGTGGGGGCTGTTTTTTGCGCGTTGGCAGATGACATTGAAACATTGACTTATGTACGTGCTGCGCAAGGTTTTTTTGGGTCGGCTGGCGCTGTTGTGGTTCAAGCCCTCGTTCGAGACATGTTTGATAAAGAAGAATTTTCAAGAAGCATGTCCTTTATTACTTTGGTGACGACGCTGGCGCCGCTTGTGGCCCCGATGATCGGCGGCTATTTGTCTTTGTGGTTAGGGTGGCGCTCTATTTTTTGGTTGCTTGCGGTGCTGGCGGGATTGGTGATTTTGTTGGTTGTCTTTTTGTTGCCTGAAACCTTGCCTTCAGAGAACCGACCTGTTCTTCGTATCGGCTCGACTTTGCGTAATTACATTAAGATATTGCATTCAAAACAATCGCTTGGTTATATTTTTGCCTCTGGCTTTTCTTTTGCCGGAATGTTTGCTTTTTTAACGGCAGGCTCCTTTGTTTATATTGATTATTACGGTGTGAGTTCAGAGAATTTCGGTTTTTTATTCGGATTGAATATCTTGTGTTTGATTTTAATGACCTCCCTCAATGGAAAGTTTGTACGCAAAACGGGCAGTGAAAAGATGCTTAAAATCGGGATATTGATCCAGCTTCTGGCTGGGCTTTCACTGATTGGCGCGCAACTTTTAGATCTGGGTTTATGGGGGACGGTGATCCCGATTGTTTTTTATGTGGGGACGATTTCGGTCATCGGCAGTAACGCAATGGCGATTGTGCTCAGTGTTTACCCTCAACAAGCCGGTACGGCCTCTTCTATTGCAGGCACTTTGCGATTTGCCATTGCAACCGTGGTGGGCGTCATTGTGGCCAGCTTACACCAAGATTCTGCGTGGCCTATGTGCATTGCTATCGCATTGTGTTCTGTTTTGTCTTCTATTTCGTATTGGGGGTTTGCTCTTTCCTCGACCAAAAAGCCCTTAGCAAATGCGTCTTAAAGAACAAAATACGCAATGAAATTGGACTGACTAGACGCTTCAATAAAGAAGACATCGATTTCAATGTCTTCTTTTAGTTTGAATTCGTAAACCTAAAAAACTTGAACTTGCGCGCCTGCGGCAAGTGGGTGTAGCCCCTGAGCATGATCCGTATTCAAAAATGGTTAAATCTGGCATTACGACAAATCATGATTGAATGCTTGCGTTGAGAGCCATTTTTTAACCGCACTTCTCTCTAGGCCGCTTGAATAAAAACATTCATTGTCGCCATACGGGCTTTCGTTGGATCACTTCAATGCCGGTTTGGTATTGGCCTGCAATCCCTTTGAAGGTTAATTTTAAAGCCCGTTCACAAAGAAGCTCTAATTGCTGGGGAAGAGAATGCACTTTTATGGGAATAAAATTGAGCATTCGGTTGTCTCCAAAGGTCGCAAATTTCGTTTTTAACCCAATTTCAGGGAAATCCAAAATAGCATCGAGCACCCCTTCAAAAAGGGCATAAGAAGTGGTTAATATGGCGTCAGGTAAGATGTTTTGTTTGTGCCAATGAAGGATTAATCGCTTTCCTTCTTCTTGCGAAAAATGATGACCATACGCCAAGTGATAACGGCGCCCTGTTTTTTGGACTGCGCGAAGAAAACCTTGTTCTCTTTCTTTTGATATTCCGAATTCGTGCATCGCACCAATCAAGCCAATGCTGGACATGTCATTTTCAATCAAGCGATGGGTTAATTGATAAGCGCCTTCGAGATCTTCACTGATCACACAAGAAAAAAGTGCATCGTCTAAAGCTCTGTCAATGGCGATAACGGGGATCCCTTTGCTTAAAATCTCAGGATAAAAAGCGGTGTTGGGGGAGAGTGCGGAGGCCACAATCAGGGCATCAATTTTACGGCTGACCAAGGCATTGACCAGGTTTATTTCTGTTTCAGGGTTGTCGTCGGTGCCACAAATGATCAATTGATAACCCGATTCTCGTGCGTTGCATTCTAAAAGCTTTGCGATTTTTGCGTAACTTGCATTTTCAAGATCAGGGATCACTAATCCAATCGTGCGGCTCATGCCTGCACGCAATGCACTGGCCGTTAGATTGGGGCGATAGTTGTGCTTTTTTACGACCGCAAGAACGCGTTCTTGTGTGTGCGCACTGATCCTGTATTTTTCGGCTTTTCCATTCACCACGTAGCTGGCTGTCGTACGGGAAACGCCAGCCAATCGTGCTACTTCCTCTAATTTCATGCTTTTTTTTCCTGATCTTGTGGACGCCGTCAAAAAATAAGCGAAGGATCGCGTCAATCTTTTGCATTGTAGGCTGAAACCATTCAGCATAAAAGCTGAAACCATTCAGCAGCTTTATCTTCTTTTAAAATACCCTTAGAATTTAAAGGAAGTAAAGGACTTTGAATCGCGCATTCTCTTTTTTAGGAAATAAGCGTGTTTGCTGCATTATTTGTGTGGGCACTCTCGGTCTAAACTTTCGTATTCCTTGCCTAAATCTTTGCCTCTGACGTGTTGACGTAGAGGTCAATAAAAGGTGAATTTAGCTCACCAAAAACAGAGGTATTAAAATCATGTTGGAGCTTTCCCCTCGCGATATTTCTTTGGAAAAGAACGCGAACAATAAAGAAGAGGCAATTTTAAATATTGCCAAGGATCTTGTGGAAAAAGGCTTTGTGGTTGAAGGCTATGAAAACGGAATGCTGGCCCGTGAAAAACAAAATTCAACCTTTTTAGGGAATGGGATCGCCATACCACATGGAACGACGGACACCCGAAATTTAGTGAAACAAACCGGTGTGCAAATTCATCATTTTCCTCAAGGCGTTGATTGGGGCGAAGGGCAGCGTGTTTATTTGGCTATCGGCATTGCGGCAAAATCAGATGAACATTTAAGTATTTTAAAACAACTCACCCGCGTGCTTTCTGATGATGGGGTCGAAGAGGCCCTTAAAAATGCAAAAACAAAAGACGCGGTGCTTGCGGTATTAAACGGGAAAGCCAAACAAGAGCTTCGTTTTGATGAGGGTCTCATTGCCCTTGAATTTCCGGGATCCGATCTTCTTTCTTTGACAGCCCTTTCTGCGGGGAAACTATTTCAAGCCGGTGTGGTCTCGCCTTTGTTTGTTTCTGAACTCATCGAAAGTCCTGCCGTTTGTCTTGGACAAGGTGTGTGGGTTGTGTCTTCTGACAAAGGCGTCAAGCAAACGGCGATGTCTTTTGTTGGCGCCGCGACGCCTTTTCTTCATGAAGGAAAAGAGGTCAAAGGGCTATTTGTTCTTGCGGCGTCGGGCTTTGAATACGCAGAAATTTTAAAAAACCTCGGTGTTTTACTCTTCAATCGTAAGACTGAGGGGCTTTTTTCTCATCAAAATGCATCGGATCTGATAAAAAGCCTGACAGCGGTGTCGCATTCAGGTTTAACCCGTATTTTTAAAATCCTAAACGAACACGGTTTGCATGCGCGTCCTGGCGCCATGTTGGTCAATGCGGTCAAACCCTTTGAAGCCAAAGTGTGGGTTTCTAATTTAAACGGGGATGGCAAACAAGTGAATGCGAAAAGCCTGATGAAAGTCATTGCCTTAGGCGTGAAGAAGGGCCATGAATTGGAATTTATCGCCGAAGGGGCAGATGCAAAAGAAGCCCTTGATTCTATAGAAAACGCCATCAATAACGGCTTAGGGGAGGGGCGCTAGTATGAGCCAACCAAAAGCGGTCACTGTGACCTTTAATCCTGCTCTTGATATGACCGGGCAGATGGCGTGCTTGACTCCGGGCAATGTGAATTTAATTCAAAAAGCCAGCATCAATCCCGGTGGAAAAGGCATTAATGTGGCGAAGGTCTTGGCTGAGCTGGGAGCAAAAGTGACTGTCACGGGGTTTTTGGGGGATGAAAATCAAGATGCGTTTGTCTCTCTTTTTTCTCAAAAAAACATCGATGATCAATTTATTCGCGTGTCAGGTGCCTCACGCATCAATGTGAAATTGGTGGAGCAAGAAGGACGGGTCAGCGATCTTAATTTCCCTGGGGTTGAAGTCACTGAAAAAAACAGACTCGCCCTTGAAAAAAAACTTTTCGAGCTGGCCTTGTCTCATGACATTTTTGTACTGGCGGGCAGTTTACCGAAAGGGATGCCAATTGAAACCTTAAAATCCTGGATTGAGCGCCTTGGGAATATGGGAAAAAAAGTCTTTTTTGACAGCAGCAATGAAGCCCTAAAAGAAGGCATAAAAGCAAAACCGTGGTTGATTAAACCCAACGATGATGAATTGTCACAATGGGCCGGACAGCCTCTTGAAGACGAAAGCGCGCTCATTGAAGCGGGCATGAAACTCAGCAAAACCGGAATCCAAAATGTGGTGATTTCACGCGGTTCAAAAGGGGTTTTGTGGCTTCGAAATGGACAGGTATATTCAAGCCTGCCGCCAAAAATGAAGGTGGTCAGCACGGTTGGGGCTGGAGACACCTTGGTTGCTGGGTTTTGTTGGGCACAATTGCAACACTGGAATGAAGACGATTCTCTTCGTTTTGCCACGGCCTTGTCTGCTTTGGCTGTCACCCAAGTGAATGTGGGTGTTGAAGACCGCGAAGCGCTTCATGCCTTTTTACCTGAAATCAAATTAAACACCTTGAATAACGAGTCATTGCAAAAAGAAACATTGCATAACCAAACATCGAAGAAGGGTTAAACGATGAAAGCGATAATAGTGACATCCTGCCCGGGCGGTATTGCGACAACGGTCATTGCTGCCCAAATGCTAGAAAATGCAGCCAACGCCCTGAAGTGGGAAACGGCGATTGAATGCCAAACCGCGTTTAAAAATGCAGAGCCAGTACAAGCTGACACGATTGCACAGGCTGAATTGATTGTGGCGCTGGGTCCTGTAAAGAACATGGCGCGTTTTTCGGGTAAAAAAGTCTTTCAAGCCGCTGTGGCTGATACTTTTGAAAATCCTCAAGCGCTTCTTGAAAGAGCCCAAACTGAAGCCACTTTGTATGAACATAAAGACATCCTGGATGTAAAAAAAACCACCTCTAGTGCCTCTTCCATTGTGCATCTTGTGGGGATCACAGCGTGTCCTACTGGGGTGGCTCATACCTTTATGGCAGCAGAAGCCCTTGAAGAAGAAGCCAAAGCGCAAGGCATGTGCGTAAAAATTGAAACGCGTGGCTCTGTGGGAGCAAAGAACCAACTTACGGCGGACGAAATAGAAAAAGCCGATTTGGTGATCATTGCCGCTGACATTGAAGTGGACATGGCGCGTTTTGATGGGAAGCGGGTTTACAAAACCAGCACGGGCGCGGCCTTAAAGAAAACAAAAGAAGAACTTGCAAAAGCTTTTGAAAACGCACCAATTTACGTCCATTCAGGGACAAAAAGCAATGCCTCGACCCAGAATGAAAAAAGCGGTATTTACAAACACCTGATGACGGGCGTTTCGCATATGCTTCCGCTGGTGGTCGCTGGGGGCCTTTGTATTGCGCTTTCTTTTATTTTTGGGATTGATGCATTTAAAGAAAAAGGAACACTGGCCGCCGCCTTGATGCAAATCGGGGGAGACAGTGCGTTTGCCTTGATGGTGCCTGTTTTAGCGGGTTTCATTGCTTTTTCAATTGCAGACCGCCCCGGTCTTGCGCCTGGCTTAATCGGTGGGATGTTGGCTTCTAGCCTTGGCGCCGGCTTTCTTGGGGGGATTGTGGCAGGCTTTATCGCAGGTTACAGTGCAAAATTCATTGCCGATAAGCTTCAGCTTCCAAATTCAATGACCGCCCTCAAACCCATCTTGATTATTCCTTTGGTTGCAAGTTTGGTGACGGGCCTGACCATGATTTTTGTGGTGGGTGGACCGGTTGCCGATGTGATGGCAGGGCTCACCACCTTTTTGAACAACATGGGTTCGACCAATGCCGTATTACTGGGATTGATCCTCGGCTCTATGATGTGTTTTGATTTAGGTGGCCCTGTTAATAAAGCCGCATATACCTTTGGTGTGGGTTTATTGGGCTCGCAAATTTACACGCCAATGGCCGCTGTGATGGCTGCAGGCATGGTACCTGCAATGGGGATGGGGCTTGCCACGTTTCTTGCGCGCAAAAAATTCACAGTACAAGAGCAAGAAGCCGGAAAAGCGTCGTTTGTTCTTGGGCTTTGTTTTATTTCAGAAGGCGCCATTCCGTTTGCCGCCCGCGATCCGATGCGCGTGATCCCCGCTTGCGTTGCGGGGGGGGCTGTAACCGGCATGCTTTCTATGCTGATTGGCGCGAAATTAATGGCGCCACATGGCGGGGTATTTGTATTTTTCATCCCGAATGCCGTCACACCGATTTTCCTTTATTTTGGCGCCATCTTGGTGGGGACCGTGATAACCGGAGTGCTTTACAGTCTTTTAAAACAAGAAGATAAAGACATGGCTTCTGTTTCTAATGTGAATTAAACGCCGTTTTTAGCCGATTGATGTTAAGAAAAGCCTCTAAAAAGGCAAGGTAAAGGAAGCCAAAATAAAGGCAAAAGCAGGCGAGGGAGGCAATCATTCGATAACGCATCGAAAAGTCCTCTC
>CAMRDW010000068.1 GCA_947041315.1 uncultured Enterovibrio sp. | reverse complement strand
TTACTGATTTTGAACATTCCGTCAAGCGGTTATTTTCAATCAATTTAAAAGCCTTTTTTCACTTTCTAAAAGAAGCTACATCCTGTTAAGAATTCACTCTCGCGTCGGTGAGGGGGCGATTATAGGGAGGTTTAATAGATTGGCAAGCATTATATCGATTATTTACTTATTTTTATCATTAAATAAAGAATCAAGCTGAAATTGATGAATAATTAGGCTTTTTTCATACCTAACCGATACACTTGAGCCTCAACATGCTTCTAATGGACATCATGATGACTTCCAGCCTTCGTCGCTACAAAGGAACTTTTCCAACAATAGGAAAAAACACATATATAGACGCCTCATCAGTTCTTGTGGGAGAAATACGACTTGGGGATGATGTCAGCATTTGGCCTTTAGTGGCTGCGCGAGCGGATGTGCATTTTATCCATATAGGTGATAGGACCAACATTCAAGATGGATCGGTTCTTCATGTCTCTCATAAAAACATAGAAAATCCGAATGGTCACCCCCTCATTATTGGTCATGATGTCACGATAGGTCACAAGGTGATGCTTCACGGTTGCAACATTGCTGATCGCGTCTTAGTCGGAATGGGAAGTATTGTGTTAGATGGCGCTCTCATTGAAAGTGAAGTTATTATTGGCGCTGGCAGCTTAATCCCACCCGGTAAAAAAATTGTTTCGGGTTACCTTTATGTTGGCAGTCCTGTAAAACAAATTCGTCCTTTAACAGAAAAAGAACGCCTCTTTTTAAAAAAATCTGCAACGAACTATGTTGAACTGAAAAATAACTATATCCAAGATCTTTGAAGATGTACGTGAGGGAGAAAAAACGTCACACTCTCTTTCATTTCCTGCCTCACACGTGAGTTTTGATGAAAAACGTTAAGAAAGGTTCTTTTTTCCTTATCTCTGTTTATCCAGCAAAATTTTGACGAAGCTCTCTTAAAACCTGATGCGTACCAGGACGGATCCCTCGCCAAAGAACAAAGCTTTCTGCCGCCTGGGCCACAAGCATACCCAAGCCGTCAATCACACGAGGAGAACCTTGCTCTATCGCCCATTGATTAAAACAAGTCAGACCTTGACCGTATGCCATATCATAGACAACAGTCTCTCGTCCTATAATTGAAGTGGGAACATCAAGTCGCTCTCCTGACAAACTTGCAGAAGTAGAATTAATGACAAGATCAAAAGGAGAAGAAAGCTCTTTAAACCCCCCAGAAGACACATCAGGGAACTCACAGAACATTGAAGCCAGCCTATCCGCCTTATTTTGAGTCCGATTGGCAATAAGTATGCTTTTAGGGTGCTGATGAAGCAACGGAAGCATCACCCCTCGCGCAGCTCCTCCCGCCCCCAAAAGCAAAATATTGGCGCCTTCAATCAAAACTCCCAAGCTCAACAAATCTTGAACTAAACCTTCACCGTCCGTGTTATCCCCGATAATACCGCCATCATCGAGTTTCTTCAGTGTATTAACGGCTCCTGCCTTTTTTGCTCTTTCCGTTAAGCGCGTTGCAAAGCGATAAGCGTCTTCTTTAAAAGGCAAAGTAACGTTGCATCCACGTCCACCTTTTGAAAAAAAATCCAACATGCAAGGTTCAAAATCACCCAGAGGCACTTCAAGTGCTTCATAGGTCATAGCTTGCCCTGTCTGCCTTGCAAAAAGGGTATGAATAAAAGGCGATTTACTGTGTGAAATGGGATTTCCAACAACAAGGTATTTATCCATGTGCACCTACCAGTTTCTTGGTTTCAAAAAATTCTTGTAAAGCATCTCTTCTTTCGAACCGGGCTCGGGGATGAAGCCATATTCCCACCTAGCGAAAGGGGGCATCGACATCAAAATGGATTCTGTTCGTCCTCCGCTTTGAAGTCCAAATAACGTGCCACGATCATGCACTAAATTAAACTCAACGTATCGTCCACGTCGATAAAGCTGAAATTGCCGTTCATTTTCAGTATATGGACTTTTTTTCCTTCTTTTAACAATAGGCAGGTAAGCATCAACAAAACCATTTCCTACCGCTTTTATGTATGAAAAAGAAAGATCAAATCCCCATTCATTTAAATCATCAAAAAACAAACCACCTACACCTCGGCTTTCATTGCGATGAGGTAAGAAAAAATACCGATCACACCCATCTTTGTGTTCTGAATAGACCTTATCACCAAAAGGAGCGCACAAGGATTTCGCGGTATCATGCCAATGCTGGCAATCTTCTTCTAAAGGATAAAAAGGGGTGAGATCAAATCCACCACCAAACCACCAAATTGGAGCTTCACCCTCTTTTTCAGCAATAAAAAAACGCACATTAGCATGAGAAGTGGGAACGTGAGGATTTAAAGGATGCACCACCAAAGATACCCCCATCGCCTCAAAATGACGACCGACAAGCTCAGAACGATTTGCCGTTGCAGAGGCCGGCATTTTTTCGCCGAAAACATGAGAAAAATTGACACCCGCTTGTTCAAAGACATCGCCTCCAGTCAGCACACAAGTGCGTCCGCCCCCTCCACCTTCACGCAACCAAACATCTTCTTTAAATACCGCGCCGCCATCTTCTTTTTCTAATACACAGCAAATTCGCTTTTGAAGGTCGAGCAAAAACACTTTCACGGCGTTTTTATTGATTAAACTTAATGAGTCTTTTTGCACTGTTTGACCTCTTTTTCACAAAGAAAATGACTTAACCTTCCCTAAAATAGCGCCCTGATCGTGCATCTCTTATTTGTGTCGGTTTTTCCAGCCCCATCGTTTTTCCTTTCAAAATGCATGAAAGTTTATCTCCAAATTGAAGAAGAACGTCTTCAAAGGTTCGACAAGGGTTTTGACCGCTTAAATTTGCACTGGTTGAAATAATCGGCTTCCCAAAACCCCGACATAAAGCAGCTACATCTGGATGATCAGAGACACGCACTGCCACTGTATCAAAAGAGCCAGTTAACCACGTCGTAGCATTTTTTCCTGCAGGCACAACCCAGGTCACAGGGCCGGGCCAGGTTGCGAGCATTCTTTGTCTTTGATGCTCACGCAATTGATTCAAATCAAGATAATCTTCAAGCTGAGAAAAGTCAGCCGAAATCAAAATAAGCCCTTTGTCTTTCGAACGATTCTTTAAAGAAAGTAATGATTTAATTGCAGGCTGATTATCAGGATCACACCCTAAACCAAACACGCTCTCTGTTGGGTAAGCTATCACCTTTCCCTTCGTTAAAGCATCAATAGACTGTTCAAGGTTCATCAAGGAGCCTCTTTGTATTTTTTCATTTTCCATACTTTGACGAATTAGTCCTAATTAACGCAAACGTTTTCCTACGCTTTTTTTATGGATATAATGCACCGCAACTTCAGCGAACACGCCAGTGACAGGAGCAATGATGAAAGTCGGTATTATTATGGGTTCAACATCCGATTGGCCAACAATGAAAAACGCAGCGGACATGCTTGAACATTTTGGTATTCCTTATGAAACCAGAGTCATCTCAGCGCACCGAACCCCGCAATTGCTTGCTGAATACGCAACCAATGCTCTTTCTTCTGGTCTGAAAGTCATTATTGCAGGCGCTGGCGGCGCAGCTCACCTTCCAGGCATGACCGCCGCTTTCACCAGCCTTCCTGTACTCGGAGTCCCCATTCAATCCAAAGCGCTTAATGGCATCGATTCCTTGTATTCTATCGTACAAATGCCAAAAGGTGTTGCAGTTGGAACGCTGGCTATTGGAGACGCAGGAGCCGCAAACGCAGGCTTGCTTGCTGCGCAAATTCTCGCAACAGCAGACAATGCACTTCTAAAGAAAATTGACCGTTTTCGCCAAGAACAAACAGACAGTGTATTGTCCATATCCGACCCCTCTGGAGACCCAGTATGAATGTACTCGTTCTTGGTGCGGGACAACTGGCGCGCATGATGGCCTTGGCGGGTGCGCCTTTAGACCTAAATGTCACGGCTTTCGATGTCACCTCTGGCAATATGATCCACCCTGTGACCCAAACCATATTAGGAAAAAGACTTGAAAGTGGAATCGAGCATGCCGACGTTATTACAGCAGAGTTCGAGCATATTTCACCCGACGTTCTGGCACTTTGTGAAGCCTCTGGCAAATTTTTCCCCGGTGAAAACGCAATTTTAATCGGCGGCGACCGCAGAAAAGAAAAAAACCTTCTTGATAACGCCGGTGTTAAAAATGCCCGTTACCACATTATTAATACATCTGAAGATCTCGATACCGCCATAAAAAAACTGGGCTTTCCGATGATCTTAAAATGTGCCCTTAATGGCTACGATGGTAAAGGGCAATGGCGTCTAAAACATCAAGAAGACGTCACTTCGACCTGGCATGAAATAAACACCTTTTTTCAACGCTCCCCTCGAAGAGAGCATCAATGCATCATTGCAGAAGAATTTATTTCATTTGACCGCGAGGTTTCACTGATTGGCGCCCGCAACGCAAAAGGCAAACTCGAAATTTATCCCTTAACAGAAAATATTCATCATGAAGGTATTTTGAGTCTTTCTATTTGCGCCACAGAAAATGAAGCACTGCAAAATCAAGCAGAAATGATGTTTAAAGCGATTGCAGAAGACCTCAATTATGTAGGTATATTAGCGATTGAATTTTTTGAAGTGAACGGCGTATTAATGGTCAACGAAATTGCGCCACGCGTGCATAATTCAGGACATTGGACCCAGCAAGGCGCTGAAGTTTGTCAATTTGAAAATCACCTTCGCGCCATATGCGACCTCCCTCTTGGGAGCGCAAAACAGATCCGCCCAAGCGCCATGATCAACATGGTGGGAAATGTGAAAATCTCTGAAGACATCATGAGGCTCGCGCATGTGCATTGGTATAACAAATCCCCTCGGCCAAACCGAAAAATAGGACATATCAATGTGTGCGAAAAGACAAAAGAGCAACTCATCGAAACATTAGAAGCCATTATTCCATTGCTGGATAAAGAACAATTCCCTGTCTTACATGAAATAAAAATACGAGAACACCTCACCTCAGGAAAAAAAAACGAACGCCCCTGAAGCCAATCTCAGCATTTTCAATGAAAAAACCTCGCACCGCCATTTCATAAAAAAGCCCTCCAATAAAGAGGGCGCTTTAAAAAACAAAAAAAATGAAGAACTAGGTGATAAGAGAAGCAGAATCGCTTTCACTTTGCACATGTTGGCATGCTTTATTTGCACAAAGCCTTCCCCCTCCTGAGCGCTCCTTTTTTTCTAACAACAAAGAAAAGCCGCAAGACGAACACTGGCCTTCAACGGGTTTTAAATTGACAGAAAAAGTACATCTTGGGTAAAAATCACAAGCATAAAAGACATTGCCAAAACGTGATTTCTTTTCTTGTAATTGTCCGCTTTTACATTCAGGACACTCAAAACCAAGCTTTTCAACCAGAGGTTCACGTTTTTCAATATGCTGACAAGCAGGATAAGAAGAGCAACCAATGAACATACCAAAGCGTCCTTGGCGAAGCACGAGCAAGCCATCACACTTAGGACAAGGCACGCCAAGCTCTTTAACAACATGAAGATCATTTTTATGAAGAGAAAGAATAAAGTTACACTCAGGGTAAGCAGAGCACGCACTGAAAGGACCGTGTTTTCCATGCTTAATAACAAGCACGCTGCCACATTTTGGGCAGTGTGATTCGTCTTTTGATTCATTTGTACTGAAAAGAGTACCGTCAATTTTTACAGCCAAAGTTCATAGCCTCAAAAAACATATTTATTTTCTTTTAATGAAGATATTCATCTTCTGTTGCGCTATAGAGTAACTCTTCCATTTGATCATAAGCACGCTCATTACCCGGAACATTAAAAAGAACCATTAAGATAACCCACTTAAGATCCTCTAAAACAAATTCTTGCGTTTCAAGCTCCATGACCCGATCGATAACCATTTCTCTTGTTTCGGGTGTAAGTACACTTATTTGCTCTAAAAAAATCAAAAAACCACAAGATTCTACATCCAAACGGTACATTTCTTTTTGTGTAAAAATGCGAACCGAGGTTAAAGCACTTCCTGACAAATAAGGGATTTTATCCGCATCTTGTAAGAGCGCTAGTTTTTCTAACCAATTTAATGCTTTGTATATATCTTCTTGGTAAAATCCAGCTCTAGATAGTTCATCAGCCAATTCATCCTGATCAACCATCAGCTCTATATCACTGTGTATATAGGTTTCAAATAGGTACATTAAGATGTCCATCATGGCTAGCCCCTCCTCGTTCTAACATAGCCACCAGGCACTGCGGATACTATCCCCTGTAGCTCTAGTTCTAACAACTGAATCATAATTTCGTGAACGGGTTGATCGCAGCGTTCTGCAAGCACATCGACACACCTAGCCTCATCTCCTACGTTAGCCAAGAGCTTAGGAAATGGCAATTTTTCTTCTGAAACTTGAGGGTGCAGTATATCTAATTGATGTTTCATTGCACAGTCAGCAAGCACCCCCGTTTGCCCTACTATGTCTTCCACAGACTCAACCAAGAATGCCCCTTGTTTTATTAGGCCATTGCTCCCTTTTGCTTGTGGATTGTGAATACTCCCAGGCAAAGCAAAAACATCCCGACCTTGCTCAAGAGCAAGGCGGGCAGTGATAAGAGAACCACTTCGAAGTGCCGCCTCAACAACCAATACCCCTACCGAAAGACCGCTTATAATGCGATTTCTTTTTGGAAAAAATGCAGCTTTTGGTGGTGACCAAGGCCAAAGCTCTGAAACCAAGGCTCCATTGTCGATAATTTCAGTCGCCAAAGCTTGATGAGGAGAAGGATAAATCCTCTCCAGACCCGATCCTAAAACCGCAAGCGTTTTCCCTTTCCCGTCAAGCGCCCCCCGGTGAGCACGTCCATCAATCCCAAGAGCCAAACCGCTGGTTACAATAAGACCTCTTAAGGCCAATTCAAATGACAAAGCTTTAGCTTGGGCTAATCCATCTTGACTTGCATTGCGACTGCCTACAATAGCAAGCTGAGGAAAAGACAATAACTGAGGATCTCCCTCAACAAAAAGAAGAGGAGGTGGTGTTGAAATTTGCTTTAAAAGATAAGGATAATAAGGATCTGTTAAGGTAATAATGTGCCTGTTTTTTTTCTCAGTCCACCTCAAGCACCTATCGATAATGCGGCGATCGGGATTTTGAAACGCTTTTATTTGATTCGGCTTAAAACCAAGCTGAGCCAAACCTAAATCATCAAGACCGATTAAAATATCAATTGTGCAGTGTTCAAGCACTTTTTTGGCCGCCGTAACGCCAAATCCAGGTAAACCCGCAAACCTCAACCAACATTCTAAATCTTCTTGCATATTATCCACCCACTGAAATAACTTTCATTGGAGCCGAAAGAGGCTGCTTAGATTCTGCAACCATCGCCAAACTAAAATAAGGATAACTATGAATAACCAAAAGCGTTCCTGCAATATGTGGCGGCAATTGAGTCACAATAGGCTCATGAACAGTGTCAGTCTCCTTGGTATAACGCATCACCCCTTTCCCTCCTTTTAATGAAGAGCCAGGCAACTGCGCAGACAAAGTATCTCCGGCACTCAGACCGTCTTTTAAACCCAAATCAAGTACAACAATTTGGCGAAGACCCACATATTTACTGCCATATAAATGCCCCACCATATTTCCAATCGTGCCTAATGGTGCGGGACGAGGATAAAAAATAGAACCCGTTTTTTTCCCTGTTGCAGGCAATAATATATCGTTTGGCCTCACTTCTTGTGTTTGTTCAATTAATTGCATTTCTGAAATTTCAGCAAGGGTTCGATTAAGCTTGGCTTTCGCTATTTTTTTTAAGCTCACCATTTGAATCGTCTTACCTTTAAACTGACGCTCAAATTGATTCCCAGTGCGATAAACAAACCAATCTTGATCCTTGAGAGGCAAGTCCACATAAAAAGGAGCCCGTGTGGACAAGTAACTCCAACCATCTTGAGATCCCAGCACCCGAGGAACAGAATGTAATTTCTCTTTAAGAATCAAGGTGTCGTACGTTAAATATTGGCGAAGAACAGATTCAGGAGCACCATTGATAGGCCAAGTTTGCCCCTCGCTTTTTCCCTTAGTACGAATTAAGATCGGATTTCCATTTTTATAGCTTAATCGAAGACGATCGCCCGGAAAAATCAGGTTCGGATCATGTATATTTGGGTTATTATTCCATAAAGAAGGCCAATGCCAAGGCTTTTCAAAATACAACCCAGCAATATCCCAAAGAGTATCACCTTTTTTCACCGTATAAACCTTGGGTGCGTCATCAGACAAATTTATGATATTCGCTATCGACAAAGCGGGCACCAAGCCTGCCAAAAAGAAGATGATTAAATTTTTGAGCATCCCTAACATCCAAAATACATGTTTGTTTTGATGCTGTCATTTGAAGGTCAAAATGTCTAGAATTAGCCCAATTTTGAAAGCCAGATACGGCGCAGTTCAACATATTAAAGAGACATCTATGAGCATATTGCAGGTTATTACTTTCCCCGACGACCGCTTACGTACAGTTGCAAAACCCGTAAAGAAGGTCACGCCCGAGATCCAAAAAATCGTTGATGACATGCTTGAAACCATGTATGAAGAAGAAGGTGTGGGTCTTGCTGCAACGCAAACCAATATTCATCTTCGCATTGTGGTTATGGATATTTCAGAAGATCGCAGTCAGCCGATGGTGCTTATCAATCCCACAATCATGAAAAAAGTCGGGGAAGAAATCACAGAAGAAGGCTGCCTGTCTGTTCCGGGAGCCCGCGCTTTTGTACCTCGCGCTTCTGAGGTCACAGTGTCAGCACTTGATCGCGATGGAAATAGCTATCAATTTGAAGCAACAGGACTTCTTGCAATTTGCGTTCAACACGAGCTTGATCACCTAGAAGGTAAACTCTTTGTAGATTACTTATCTCCACTCAAGCGCCAGCGCATAAAACAAAAACTCGAAAAATTAAAACGCGCTAATTTAAACGCCAATTGAGGTTTTCTTTGAACAAGCCCTTACGCATCATCTTCGCCGGAACACCGGATTTCGCAGCTCGTCATTTGGCAGCATTATTAACTTCACAAACGTCTTCACACCACAAGATTGTGGGTGTTTACACTAAACCTGACCGCCCCGCAGGACGCGGAAAAAAAATAACGACAAGCCCTGTAAAAGACTTAGCACAAACGCACAATATTCCCGTTTTCCAACCTGAAAATTTTAAATCAGAAGAAGCGCACCGTACACTTTTAGATTTAAACGCGGACATCATGGTGGTCGTAGCCTATGGTCTGATCCTTCCCAAAGTGATCTTAAATACACCGCGTCTAGGTTGTATTAATGTGCATGGTTCAATATTGCCTCGCTGGCGCGGAGCGGCTCCGATACAACGTGCCATTTGGGCGGGAGATAAAAAAACAGGCGTCACCATTATGCAAATGGATGAAGGCCTTGATACCGGTGACATGTTAAAAGTTTCAACCCTAGACATAGACCCAAAAGAAACCAGTGCCACTCTCTATGAACGCTTAGCTAATTTGGGTCCTCTTTCTTTAATCGAATGCTTGAACGAGATTGCAGCCGGACAAGCGCACCCAATAAAGCAAGACGATCATTTGGCCAATTATGCAACGAAGCTAAGCAAAGACGAAGCCAAAATTAACTGGTGCTTAAGCGCAAAAGAAATAGAACGTTGTATCCGCGCTTTTAATCCTTGGCCAATGAGCTATTTTTCCCTTTCATTGTCTTTGCTAGAGATTCAAAATATCAAAGTATGGGAGGCCGAAGCCCTTCCAGCAACAGAACCCTCCCCCACCCCGCCCGGCACAATTTTATCTGCTAATAAACAAGGAATTGATATCGCAACAGGAGAAGGTACATTGCGCCTCATTGCCCTTCAACCTCCAGGAAAAAAAGCAATGAAAGCAGCGGATATGCTTCATTCTCGGCGAGATGAATTTACACCTGGAAAAACGATATAAATCCCGATGATTCTAAGAATATTCATAAAAAGACCAATTTCTTGGTCCTTTTCAGTGGCTCGTAATAATAAAACGAGCGCTTTCTAACGAAGGTATCTTCATGAACGTAAGAGCTGTCGCTGCGAAGGTGATTTATCAAGTTGTAGATCAAGGACAATCCCTGTCTACTGTACTCCCTCCTGCAATACAGAAAATAGCGCCAAGAGACGGTGCTTTATTGCAAGAAATTTGTTTTGGTGTGCTTCGTAACCTTCCTCGTTTAGAGTCAATCACACAGGCTTTAATGGATAAACCACTCAAAGGAAAATTACGTGTTTTTCATCATCTTTTGTTGGTCGGGCTCTACCAAATAAAATACATGCGCATCCCTCCCCATGCCGCTGTTGCAGAAACAGTTGAAGCCGCGCAAGCCTTAAAGAAAAGCCAGCTCAGAGGCCTCATTAATGCCATTTTACGTCACTATCAACGCAATCAAGCGCAATTAGATAACGACTCAATCACGCACGACGCTGGAAAATATTGCCACCCGAGTTGGATCTTAAAACTTCTGCAAAATGCCTATCCAGAACAATGGGAGCAAATCATTGAAGCCAATCATGAAAAAGCCCCAATGTGGCTTCGGGTCAATCGCACTCACAACACACGAGAGGATTACCAAAAAATATTGGCTCAAATAGGAATTGAAACAGACATACACCCAAGAGCAAAAGACGCACTAAAACTGACAACACCTTGTGATGTGACCACCTTACCCGGCTTTCTTGAAGGCTGGGTTTCCGTTCAAGATGCAGCTGCGCAATTGTCTGTCGATTACCTCAATCCGCAAGCAGGAGAGCTTATTTTAGATTGCTGCGCTGCGCCCGGCGGAAAAACCTGTCACATACTGGAAAGAGAGCCTAACGCTCAAGTGATCGCGATGGATATCGAACCTTCGCGCTTAGTTCGGGTTGAAGAAAATCTAAAACGTTTACAGCTTTGCGCTCAAGTTATTTGCGGTGACGCTCGTTATCCAAAAGAATGGTGGGACGGTGGGCTTTTTGATCGTATTTTACTCGACGCACCTTGCTCTGCCACTGGGGTCATTCGACGTCATCCCGATATAAAATGGTTACGACGAGCAGAAGACATAGCACAATTGACGAGTTTACAATCAGATATTCTTGACGCTATGTGGGCGCAACTGAAGTCCGGTGGTACGCTAGTATATGCAACATGCTCAATTGCACCTCAAGAAAACAGCCAACAAATCAGTGCTTTTCTTAAAAGAACACATGACGCACACTTAGAAACGGGCACGATTAAAATGCCAGGTTGCCAAATTTTACCCGGGCAAGACAATATGGACGGCTTTTATTACGCAACACTTAAAAAAGCCTGAGGATCTCCAAACGCACAGCGTAGAGACAAAAAAACAGAACCGAGGCTAAAAAACGCAATGAAGATCATTATTTTAGGTGCAGGGCAAGTGGGCGGCACCTTGGCCGAAAATTTAGTGGGTGAAAACAATGACATCACCCTTGTAGACAAAGATCCTGAACGCCTTCGGGTGTTACAAGATAAATACGATTTAAGAGTCGTTCAAGGTTTTGCAAGCCATCCCTCAACCTTAATGGAGGCAGGAGCGCAAGACGCAGACATGTTGGTCGCCGTCACCAATTCAGACGAAACAAACATGGTTGCCTGTCAGATTGCTTTTACTTTATTTAACACACCAAATCGTGTTGCGCGAATTCGTAGCCCTGAATATTTAGAAGCTAAAGATCAATTATTTCAAACAGATGCTTGTCCTGTTGACCATTTAATAGCCCCAGAAGAGCTCGTAACCCGATACATACATCGCTTAATTGAATACCCTGGTGCGCTGCAAGTAGTGAATTTTGCCGACAACAAAGTCGGCTTGGTGGCCGTCAAGGCCTACTACGGTGGTCCTTTGGTCGGAAATGCGTTGTCCGCTTTACGTGAACACATGCCTCACATCGACACCCGCGTTGCCGCTATTTTTCGTCGAGACCATCCCATTCGGCCTCAAGGTACAACCATCATTGAAGCAGATGATGAAGTTTTTTTCGTTGCTGCAAATAACCATATCCGCTCTGTAATGAGTGAACTTCAACGCCTTGAAAAACCCTATAAGCGCATCATGATAGTTGGGGGTGGCAACATAGGCGCAGGCTTGGCCCGAACCCTTGAGCATGCTTACAACGTAAAGCTCATTGAAAGAAACCCAAAACGCGCAGAGCAATTATCTGAGCTTCTAGAAAACACCATTGTTTTTTGTGGAGATGCCTCAGATCAAGAACTGCTCAGTGAAGAACAAATTGACCAAATTGACGTGTTCATTGCTGTCACCAATGAAGATGAAGCCAATATCATGTCAGCCATGCTCGCCAAACGCTTGGGAGCAAAAAAAGTCATGGTGCTCATTCAACGCAGTGCTTACATTGATTTAGTTCAAGGCGGGGCCATTGACGTCGCAATTTCACCTCAACAAGCGACAATCTCAGCGCTTTTAACTCACGTTCGTAAAGCTGACATTGTCAACGTATCCTCACTAAGACGTGGTGCAGCCGAAGCCATTGAGGCCATTGCACATGGAGACAAAAGCACTTCGAAGGTCGTCGGACGCGCAATCAGTGAAATCAAGTTACCCCCCGGAACAACAATAGGGGCCATCGTTCGCGGAGACGAAGTGCTCATTGGACACGATAAAACAGTGATCCAACCAGAAGATCATGTCGTACTTTTCCTTGTCGATAAAAAATACATCCCAGATGTAGAGAAACTCTTCCAGCCAAGCCCTTTTTTCCTCTAAATTGAATCGCTAAATATGATCAACATGCAACCCGTTCTTTTTGTTATAGGGCTTATCTTATCCAAGATTGCCATCTTTATGTACATCCCTACTTTGGCAGCCCTTTTTTCAAAAACACCCGGTGTTGTCGATTTTGGTCTGTCGATCATCATCACTCATTTAGCCGCCTTCTTATGCTTAACCTTAGGAAAAACAGATAACTTCCGTTTGAATGTCAGGGACATGTTTCTCATCACAACCTTGGTCTGGGTGATAAGCAGCGCCTTTGCCGCCTTGCCTTTTGTATTTATTAACCACATCAGTTTTACTGACGCCTATTTTGAAACCATGTCAGGGATCACAACAACAGGCTCAACAGTGCTCAGTGATCTCGATAATATGGCGCCCGCTATTTTACTGTGGCGCTCTATTTTGCAATGGTTAGGAGGTGTGGGTTTTATCGTGATGGGGGTCGCCATACTGCCTTTTTTGAATATCGGGGGAATGCGGCTTTTCCACACAGAATCATCAGATTGGTCAGCAAAATCAAGCCCACGCACCAGAAATGTCGCAAGCAGCATTATCCGGGTATACGTTTTGTTAACCTCCCTTTGTTTTATTGCATATTACGGCAGTGGCATGAACGCATTTGAAGCCATCAATCACGCCATGACGACCCTATCAACTGGGGGATATTCCACCACTGACAGCTCCATGAACCATTTCTCACATTCTGCGCAATGGGTCAGTGTTGTATTCATGTTTGCTGGCGGCCTGCCGTTTTTATTGTTAATACAAGCGATTCGGCGCAGGAAATTGAGCGTGATTTACAAAGATGCACAAGTACGCGGATTCAGTTATTTGATCATCTCTACCTCCATCATGGTCACAACATGGCTTGTTATAACACGCGATTATTCCAGCGCAGATGCACTGCGGGTATCGATGTTTAATATTGTTTCCGTTCTCACAACAACCGGATTTGCATTGGATGATTTCACTGAATGGGGGGCGTTTGCCTCGGTCATCTTTTCTTTTATGCTCATTGTCGGCGGATGTTCTGGTTCAACCACAGGAGGGGCAAAAATATTTCGTTTTCAAATCGCCTTTTCTTTACTCAAAAAACACATTCATCAATTAGTGCACCCTTCTGCTTTGTTTATTCAGCGCTACAACAACCGCACAGTAAATGAAGAAATTGTCCGCGCGCTCGTGGCATTTGCAATCACTTTTCTTCTTACTATTTTAGTGCTCGCAATGATACTTGCCGCGACGGGACTCGACAGCATCACGAGTTTTAGTGGTGCGATGACCGCAGTGGCCAATGTGGGTCCGGGCATGGGAAACAAGATTGGTCCGACGGGAAATTTTTCAGATTTACCCAATATTGCAAAATGGGCATTGAGCGCGGGAATGTTGATGGGCAGACTGGAAATTCTAACCGTATTGGTTTTGGTGTTTCCTGCTTACTGGCGTGATTAAATCTATACAAGACATTTGAAGATGTGTGTAGGCGGCAAACGAATGAAGGCCCTGAGCATAGTTCGACTATGTGATTGGCCTAAGCGAGAGCAGCCAACACGCCTGCAACTTTAAAAGCGATGACTCTATTTTCAGGTTATTTTTAATCGTCATACTGGGGGTACATAAAAATAAATAGCACAAAAATGCAATACAGTTCCTCCAAGCACAAACAAATGCCAAATCGCATGACCATATGGAATGCTACGCTTCACATAAAAAACAACCCCCAAAGAATAAACACAGCCACCGAGGATCAATAAAACAAATCCAGGCCGAGGCAAGGCTTCTTCTAAGGGATAAATCAACAACATAGAAATCCAGCCCATAATAAGATAAACAGACAAAGACAAAACCTTAAAGCGATAAACAAAAGCAATTTTCAAAACAATCCCCAGCAAAGCCATTCCCCAAAGAGCAGCTAAAACGCCTATGGATAAAGGGGTTCTCAAGGTCACTAGCATAAAAGGAGTGTAGGAGCCTGCAATGAGCAAATAGATTGCACAATGATCAAGCGTCTTAAGTGCCCGTTTTGTTTTTTCAAAGGAAATAGCATGGTAAAGCGTTGAAGCAAGATAAAGCAGAATGATGCTCACTCCATAAACAATATAACTAGCAAAAGTGAGAAAATCCGCATCAAGCGCGTTGGCTTTTAATATCAATAACACCAATGCAAAAACACCAAAAAGCACCCCAAAACCATGGCTCACACTGTTCGCGATTTCTTCTTTAGAGCAATAAGCAGGATGAACGGGCGCATGCAAAGTCATCAGAAAAAAACCTCTTAAAAATATCATTCAATCATTCAGTATGTCACATTTAAGCTTACAGGTGTACGCTTAAAATCAGGCAAGCGCTAGCACAAAATAAACAGCTTTAAGGCGCGCGTTACAAAAAAAGCGGTGCACATCAAAAAAGCACATGTCTGCATTTATTTTGAGATCTCACTTCATCTGTCGCCTCTATTTTTAATCTTCTTCTGCTATTCTCATAAAATGTACAGCGCTATTTTAAAAGCGATGCGGGATAAAATGGAGAGTAAAGAGGTATGCAAAAAGAAGACTTTGCAAGTACGGCAGAACACCTAAAAAAAGTGGTTCCTCTGCTAATGAAATACCAGGTCCCAGCAACACCAACAAATTATGCTCTTTGGTACACTTACGTTTCAAACACAGACACGCCACTTGCAAAAAAAATAGATGACTCAATTGAAAAATCAGGTTCATTGAGTGAAAAAGAATCAAAAAAATTATATGAAACTTATATCGAAGAAAGAAAAACAAATGAGATTGACGGCTTTAAAGAAAGCATTCAATCATTAGCAACAGAAATCAGCAGCACAATGGAGCTCACCTTAAAAGACACGAACACCTTTCAAAGCACCCTAGAAAATACATTTTCACAATTAGCAAGAGTCACCGAAGAAGCCCTTTCAATGGAAGAAACGCTCAAAGTGGTTCAAAAAGCAGTGCAAGGTTCAAGTGCAGTTCAAGAATCAACGCTTTTTTTCAAAAATCAATTGGCTGATGCACAAAAAGAAATATCACGCTTAAAAGAAAGCCTGGATAAAGTGAGTGAAAAGGCCAATCAAGATGCCTTAACCGGATTATTTAATCGTAGGGCTTTTGATACTGAAATTGACAGCCTCTGTGCTGCATCAAATCCATTTTGCTTAATCCTTTGTGATTTAGACCATTTCAAAATCTTTAATGACACGTATGGGCACGTTAAAGGGGATCAGGTTCTCAAACTCACCAGTCATCGACTTTTAAAATATTGCCAAAACGGCATAAAAGCATTTCGTTATGGTGGGGAAGAGTTTGCTTTATTAATCCCAAATCAAAGTTTATCGGGAGCCACTCAAGTCGGAGAAACCATTCGTGCAGGCATAGACAAGCTTGTAATAAAAGATAAAAAAACAGGATCAACCCTCAATAACATCTCAATTTCTGTCGGCGTTGCGCAACATGAGAAAGAAGAAAGCGCAGAAAATTTAATCAATCGCACAGATGAACAGCTCTACAAAGCCAAAGACTTAGGGCGCAATTGCGTTGTATCTTCACCTTTAAAGTAAGTCTATAAAAGAAGGCGAATATAAAACCTTAACAATCTATCCTCATTCTTTATTTACCCCGCTCTACACCTAAAGCAATATCATTTATCCCCGTCGGCTTTGAAGGGGCGTGGGTGTTAACTGCGCCTCTTAAGCCCAATTACATCGTAGGGGCTTCGCTTGGCGCAGGCGCGCATCTTCAATTACTTTGGATATATAT
>CAMRDW010000067.1 GCA_947041315.1 uncultured Enterovibrio sp. | reverse complement strand
GGGCCTTCAAAGCCCAATCAGATAGTGCATCTATTATCAGGGCTTTCATTCGCTTTATCGATGGATTTAAAGAGCTGGTATTGTGAATGAGGGCTTCATTCTTTTTGTATTGATTGCCTGATAAATCATAAGTGTCTCGACTCTTTTTACGAAATAGAATCAGCAAGTTACTATAAAACTCTTTTTGTTTTACACTGGATATGACGTTATAGCCGTCGCCTTTGACCTGGCTGCGGGGCGCCCTCAAAGCGCAAATTTGGAGTGCGTTGATGCTCTGGATCTTTTTGTTCTTTGCGCCTGCCTGCCCTTTAAATATATTGGGTCTTTTGTGAGCTTGTTCATTCTTTCATTACGGGGTGACATATGGATTTTGAAATACCTTGGAATGCTTTTTTGGGTGGCGGGCTTTTGGGTCTTTCTGCAAGTTTGCTCATGCTTTTTTCTGGCAAGGTTGCGGGGATCAGTGGGATTGTTTTTGGGATCATTCGACCTCAAAAAAAGGACACAGGATGGCGAATTGCGTTTATTTTTGGAATGATATTAAGCGTCTATTTTGTTTCCATTTTTGGTTTTCAATTGCCAAAAGCAAGCCATGTGTCGGATAACTATTTACTCATTATGATTGCAGGTTTATTGGTGGGATTTGGCAGTAAACTTGGTAATGGCTGTACCAGTGGTCATGGGATTGTTGGGATGGGGCGATTTTCCAAGCGCTCTATTGTGTCCACAATGACCTTTATGATAACGGCCATGGCGGTTGTTTATATTCGTAAAATAGTTGAGGCTCTCTCGCATGCCTAATGCAAAAATAATGGGGGTGATTGTTGCTTTCATTTCAGGGCTTATGTTTGGTTCTGGAATGGTGATTTCAGGAATGGCAGATCCAAGCTATGTTATTGCTTTTCTCAACGTAACAGGGGCATGGGATCCGCGATTGCTTTTTGTTATGGGCGGGGCATTGTTGGTTTTTATTCCCTTTTATCATTTATTGATAAAAAAAAGAAAAACAGCAATATTGGGAAAAGAATATGCTTTACAACGCGCAAATACGATTGATCCTTCTTTGATTGTTGGCGCTGTTATTTTTGGTCTTGGTTGGGGAGTCGCGGGGATTTGTCCTGGGCCTGCAATCACAAATCTTGCTGGAGGCAGCGCCATTTTTGTTGTCTTTGTTTTAAGCATGTTGGTTGGGATTTGGTTTGCTCATTATTATACCCGTCATATCCGTCGCCTTTGAAGAGGCAGGGGGCTGCGTTCTCAAAGCTTGATTAGAGAGTCTATCTCTGCTCAAGGGCTTTTCGTTCTAGGCGTCGACCTGCATCTTCAAAAATTTCGGGCACAGTGAAATAACAAGGTGTATTCCACTGTTTTTTTAAAGAAATTTCATTCTTTATGTGTGTTATTTTCAATGATCTTCTTCGTTGAATTCAAGCCCAAGCTCTTTCATCATTCGTTTCACTTCTTCTGGGACCGTGTCTGTTTTGTCTTTTTGAATATCATCATCCATTGGAAGAGGTTGGCCTGTGTAGGCGTGTAAAAATGCCTCACAAAGGAGTTCGCTGTTTGTTGCATGTCGTAGATTATTGACTTGGCGACGGGTGCGCTCATCTGTCAGTATTTTTAAGACTTTCAGTGGGATGGAAACCGTTATTTTTTTAACTTGTTTTTTCTTTTTTCCATGCTCAGCGTAAGGGTTTATGTATTCGCCATTCCAGTCTGCCATTGTTCACCTTCTCAGCAGTGTTTGTTTTTAAATCGCTTTCAAAGGTAAAAGCAATCTACCTAGATTGAATTAATCAAAATTTTAACGGTATTTAAGGCCCGATGCAAAGGGCTTCAGACGTCTAGATGTATTGACGTCTCTTGATTGACGGGTCATCTTCAGTATATTCTATCGAGATATAATTTTATTCGACAGGGAAAGCGCAATGAATGACAAGAAGTCAGCCACGATAGCGATACGCGCGGGGATTGCAACAGATAAACAGCATAATGCGGTGGTTCCGCCCATTTATTTATCAACGAATTATCAGTTTCCTCATTTGGATGAAGTGCCCACCTATGATTATGCGCGCGGTGGACAGCCAACCCGTGCCCTGCTTGAAGATGCGCTTGCCGCTTTAGAAAAAGGGGTGGGGGCGACCGTGACGAACTGTGGTATGTCAGCCATCAATTTGGTTTTAACGTTATTGTCACCCGAGGACTTGCTTGTTGCCTCTGTCGATTGTTATGGCGGAACCTATCGCCTTTTTGACTCTTATGCAAAAAAAGGGGCTTTTAAGCTCTGCTTTATTGATCAGTCTGACGACAAAGCATTAGAGTCCGTCTTTCAAAAAAAACCAAAACTCATTTGGATTGAATCTCCTTCGAATCCCTTACTTCGTGTGGTTGATATTGCAGACATTGCGAAAAAAGCACATGCCGTTTCGGCTTTGGTTGGGGTGGACAATACCTTTTTGTCTCCCATCTTTCAGCAGCCTTTAAGCTTGGGGGCTGATTTGGTGGTGCATTCTTTGACCAAGTTCATTAATGGGCATTCTGACATGTTAGGCGGGGTACTGATTGCCAAAGATCCTGCCTTACAAGAAAAATTGAAGTGGTGGGCAAATTGCATTGGTGCGACAGGATCTGCATTTGATAGTTATATGATTCTGCGTGGATTAAAAACATTGAGTGTAAGGATGCGCCAGCACGAAAAAAACACATTGGCAGTGCTTCGTTATTTAAAAGATGAGTCTTTGGTCCGTGTGATTTATCATCCTTCTTTAGTCGAGCATAAAGGCCACCTCATTGCGAAAAAACAGCAATTGGGTTTTGGGTCCATGTTGAGCTTTGAGTTCAAGGGAGAAAAGGCAGAATTGGAGCGTTTTCTCTCATCACTTCAGATGTTTACCTTAGCTGAATCTTTGGGTGGAGTGGAGAGTCTTGTTTGTCATCCCGCTTCAATGACCCATAGAGCCATGTCGGATGAAGCGCAAGCAGAGGCCGGATTGAGTGCCATGCTTTTGCGTCTTTCTGTGGGATTAGAAGATCAAATAGATTTGATTGCTGATTTAAAAAAAGCTTTTGATAAAGTAAGAGAGAAACACCAATGAAAGACTCTGATCTTGAATGTTTTTTTAATCCACCTTCTCGCCAATTACATAAATTTGGAGGCAGTAGTTTGGCGTCGCCAGAAGCTTTTTTGCGTGTGGCGAGTTTGTTAGAAAAGTACGGTGGTGTGACTGATCTTATCGTTGTTTCTGCGGCGGGAAAAACAACAAACACCTTAATTGAATGCTTGTCTTTGTTTGAGAAAAAAAGCCCCAGAGCTTATGAAACCTTGTCGAGCTTACGTGAGTATCAAGCGAATTTAATTGAAAATTTGATGGGTTTCGCGCAAAAAAAAGCACTTTTAGATGCCTTGTATGACGATCTTGATGGAATAGAGAAAACAGCACGCTCTTTACTGGACGATCCTCTGCGTGCTTGGATTCAAGGTTTTGGTGAGGTTTGGTCTGCGCGTTTGCTTTGCGCTTTATTGAACCAAGAAAATATGTCCGCTGTTCAATGTGACTCTCGGTTATTTTTAAGGGCGCAGCGCAGTGTTATGCCTGAAGTTGACTTTCTTGCTTCGTTGCCTTTGCTTCAAGACCAGTTACTCCTGTGTGGTAAAAAGCGTGTCGTGATCACAGGCTTTATGGCACAAAATGCGCAAGGGGAAACGGTTCTATTGGGGCGCAATGGCTCTGATTATTCTGCAACCGTGATTGGCGCTTTGGCGCAGGTTTCTTGTGTCACGATTTGGAGTGATGTTGCGGGTGTTTACAGCGCTGATCCGCGCATCGTGCCACAAAGCACCTTATTGTCTCGGATCCATATAGATGAAGCGGCAGAGCTTGCTCGCTTGGGAGCGAGCGTCTTACACACCCGAACCTTACAGCCTGTCGCAGGCAGCTGCATTGATTTGAATCTGCGTTGCAGTTATGCCCCGCAAGCGGGCTCTACGCGCATTGAACGTATTGAGAGTGGAGACTGTGGTGCAAAAATAATGACCTCGGTTGATTCTGTGTGTTTGCTCGATCTCTGTGTTTCAAATGAAGTCGATTTTTCTAATACATACCAAGATATTGACGCCTTTTTGATGCAAAAGCAGTTACAGCCTTTGGCTTCTTGTATCAGTGAAGAGGAAAGGCGAATTCAATTGGTTTATACCCTTGAGATGGTGAGTAGCGTTCTTCATCATTTACAAAATGCAGCGATGGCCGTTGAAATGAGGTTGAGGGAAGGATACAGCATGATTGCTGCAGTTGGTGCGGGAGTGACTTTGAACGCCGCTCATTGCCATGCTTTTTATCAGCAGCTTTCAGGTCAGCCGATTGAATTTATTTGTGAGTCTAAAAATGGTTTGAGTATTTTGGTTATTTTACGAAAAATCAATACTCAACATTTAGTGATGCGAATGCATCAGGCTCTTTTTCATGTTAAGCCCCCCGTCGATTTACTTTCTGTCGGCTATTCCTGTCGCCTTTGAGGGCGCCTGGGTGCTGGCAAGGCCCGCAGCGCTCAATCCAAGAGTCCATCGATGCAAAGGGGCTTCACTCGTTTGAGGCAGGCGCGCATCTTCAATGACTTTGGGGGCCGTATTTTGAGCTTTTTTGGGAATAAAAAATCTTGAAGGCGTCAAAAAACCGCAATTCCACTGCTTTTTGAATCATCTTAAACTCTTGTTCCAATCATTTTTTTTGGGAAGGGTGAATCACAACACATTGATAAAAAATAAATTTTTATCCTTTATCGAAGACAACGCGCATTATTGACCTAAGATTTAGGTAATGCCAATTCCATTAAGTCGTTCGTCAGAAATTGGCCGAGAAAATCGCAAATGATTTTATTGTGCTTTATGAGTTGCATTAACCCTCGCTCTTTCAAAGGCGACGGGTATTTATGAATAGGCATTGAGCGTCATTGATGATAAATCCTTGTATGTAGGGAGACATTATGGGTTATTCGTATGCCAGCCAGTTGGATGCACTCAATCACAATCTTTCTGATCTCAAAGGAGACATCAATGTTTCTTTTGAATTTTTTCCGCCGAGTACCGAGGCGATGGAAAACACCTTATGGGCTTCAATTCAACGATTAAAAGTCTTGCACCCTAAATTTGTATCAGTGACGTATGGTGCGAATTCTGGAGAGCGAGAACGCACTCATAGCATTGTAAAGCGCATTCAAAGTGACATGGGGATCCATGCCGCCCCCCATTTAACCTGCATTGATGCCACACGCGAAGATCTCAAATCCATTGCGCAGGATTACTGGGCTTCGGGCATTCGCCATATTGTTGCCTTACGTGGCGATTTGCCTCATGAAGGCTATAAAACAGACATGTACGCCTCAGATTTAGTGACCTTGCTGCGCGATGCGGGGGATTTCGAAATATCCGTGGCGGCCTATCCTGAAGTGCATCCAGAGGCTAAAAACGCCCAAGCGGATCTTATTCACTTAAAAAGAAAAATCGATGCAGGTGCGCACCGTGCAATCACACAGTTTTTCTTTGACGTTGAAAGCTATTTACGCTTTCGTGACCGCTGCGTTGCCGCTGGAATTGAGGCTGAAATTATTCCCGGAATTTTACCTGTATCCAATTTTAAGCAAGCCGCAAAATTTTCTGCGATGACACGGGTTCATGTTCCTTCTTGGATGCAAAAACAATTTTCGGGTTTAGAGGAAGACCCCGTGACGAGACAGTTATTAGGGGCGAGTATTGCAATTGATATGGTGCGTATTTTAAGGCGAGAAGGTGTGAAGGATTTTCATTTTTACACCTTAAATCGTGCAGAGTTAAGTTATGCCCTTTGTCATACCTTAGGGGTTCGGCCTTAACAGGCGCCTTTATTGTGATTTTCAGCTTGTTGAAAATAAACAGCCGTCAAAAAGAGACGTGACGGCCATTTGTAAAATCAAAACTTCAAGTCAAGCGATGGCAGTTTCTGCTCTTTCTATTTCTCTTTTACATGATATTTCTGCAGATGCCTCATTTTTCAATGAATTCAGTTCTTTTAAGACCTCTTCAGCCCAAACCACCCAAGCCTCTTTCAAAATGATGTTTCGGCGTAATGTGAGATGTTCTAATTTATCTTCAAGTCTGAAATTAGAGGCTCTTTCTGTTTGCGCCTTTTCTTGATTGCGATATTGATGAAGTTGTAAATGCGCTTCTTCAATAAGCAAACGAATGTGAGTGATCATTGGGTCTTGATTAAACACATTACAGGCTAACATTTTGGCTGAAATTTCATCTCTGTCTGTTGGGTGTTTTGGTGAAGATAAATACCATTCATAAAGGGTTTCTTTCCCTATTTGAGTAATCGAATACACTTTTCGATCTGGCTTTCCATCTTGTGGCTCAAGACGGCATTGAACTGCGCTTATTTCCGCAAGCTTATTGAGTTCACGATAAACCTGCTGATGGCTTGCTTTCCAAAAGTTCCCAATAGAGCAAGAAAAGCCTTTGGTGATATCGTAGCCAGTTGCTTCACGTTGACTGAGTACAGTTAAAATTACATGTGGTAGTGACATCTCTTTTATCCGAAATATTAAAAGGGCGTCCATATCCTGGGTTTTTGCTCTAGGGCAATTATTTTTGTTACTTGGGGTGAAATGCAGGGTGGTACTCCGTTTTTCGTATTTCAAGTTCCAAGTGATATTTAGCCAGCAGAGCAATGATAGAAAAGTTATAGATGACGACAAGTAGACAAAAGGTAACGTTCATATTGAATAATTTGACTTGCTTGTTAAATATGCTTTGCGTGGTTGAGAAACAGATTTATAACATTGTTGTAAAAACAACAATCAAAATTGTTTCTTTTTTAAAAAAAAAGCTGCAACTTTGCAGCTTTTCTTATTTTTGATACAGATTTTGGCGCTATCCTGTGTTTCTCATGCCTGTTGCAATGCCTGCGATCGTGACCATGAGCGCTTCATCGAGTACGGTATTTTCTTCTTTTGAGGCCCGTGTTCGACTCAGAAGTTCAGCTTGAAGCATGTTGAGAGGTTCTACATATACATTTCTTAAACGAATGGATTCGGCGCCCCAAGGGTCTTGGGCCATTAAATGCTCGCTGTTTTCCACCATGAGAACGGCTTTGATATCTTGAGCAAGACGCGCCCGTAATTGATCACCAAGAGGCCACAGCGAAGGCTCTACCAAGCTTTCGTCATAGTATTTTGAAATGGATGTATTTGTTTTCGTAAAGACCATTTCAAGCATGCCAAGGCGGGTAGAAAAGAACGGCCATTCACGGCACATTTGTTCGAGCTGCTTTAGATTTCCTGAGTCAATGGAATGCTGAATGGCCTGTCCTGCGCCAAGCCAAGCGGGAAGCAAAAGCCTGTTTTGGCTCCATGCAAAAATCCATGGAATGGCGCGAAGACTTTCTACGCCACCTGTCGGATTACGCTTTGCAGGACGAGACCCAAGAGGCAGTTTCCCAAGCTCCTGCTCAGGTGTGGCTGAACGAAAATAAGGAACGAAGTCAGGATTTTCTTGGACGATGTCGCGGTAGGCTTGATAAGAGACTTCTGTGAGCGTTTCCATTCGGTCCCGCCATTCTTGTTTTGGTTCGGGAGGAGGCAAGAGATTCGCTTCGAGGATTGCGCTGGTATAGAGATTTAAGCTATTGATTGCAACCTCAGGAAGACCCAGTTTAAAGCGGATCATTTCACCTTGCTCTGTGACGCGTAGTCCCCCTTTTAAGCTGCGCGGTGGTTGAGAGAGCAATGCCGCATGTGCTGGTGCCCCGCCACGACCAATCGAGCCGCCACGCCCATGAAAGAGCATTAAATCAACGGAGGTTTCTTCACACAAAGAGACGAGTGACTCCATTGCTTTATATTGGCCCCAGCCTGCCGCCATAACGCCTGCATCTTTTGCTGAGTCAGAATACCCTATCATCACCATTTGGAAATTTTGAATAATTCCACGGTACCAGTCGATATTAAAGAGCTGTGTCATGACCTCTTTGGAATTATTAAGATCTTCGAGAGTTTCAAATAATGGACACACATCTAAGCGATACGGGCATCCTGATTCTTTTAATAAAAGATGGACAGCGAGAACATCAGAGGCGGAGTGTGCCATGGAAATAACATAGGCGCCAAGGGCTTCTCGTGGCTGTTGTGAGATGATTTTACAGGTATCCAGTACTTCTTTTGTTTCGTCAGAAGGGCTCCACTGGTGAGGGAGAAGAGGGCGTTTAGATGAAAGCTCACGCACGAGAAAGGCTTGTTTATCTTGCTCATTCCAGTGACTGTAATCCCCAAGACCCAGATAGCGTGTTAATTCGGATAAGGCATCCGTATGACGGCTGCTTTCTTGGCGAATGTCCAGTTTGACAAGGTTGATGCCAAAGCAGCGGATACGACGGAGCGTATCAAGGAGTAAGCCGTCAGCAATGATCCCCATTCCTGATTCATGCAAGGATTGGTAGCATGCATGAAGCGGCTCCCAAAGTTGATTGATCTGGGTGAGGATCCCCGTATCGTCGGTGCGTTCTTCGTTAATGCAAGCGGATAAATAATCCAATGTTTTTAATAAGGTTGTCCGTACCCGTTTCAAAATAGCGCGGTAAGGTTCATGCTTTTCACCGGACAATTCTCGCAAGCTGTCGGTGCAGGTGGTCATTGACAATTCACGGATAAGAATTTGAATGTCGCTTAAATAAAGATCAGCGGCTTTCCAGCGAGAAAGAAGCAAGACTTCTCGTGTGATTTTTGATGTAACAAAAGGATTTCCATCGCGATCTCCTCCCATCCAGCTTGATATTTGAATAGGAGAGGCCTCTATCGGCAAGCTGTAGTCTAGGTTGGATTGCAATTTCACATCAAATTGACGCAGGAATTCAGGGACCGCTTTCCATAAACTGTTTTCAATAACCGCAAATCCCCATTTTGCTTCATCTAATGGCGTGGGGCGTTCCTTACGGATCACGTCAGAATGCCAAGCTTGAGCGATTAATTGTTTTAAACGCAGCTCAACCTGGCTTCGTTCTGAGTGGGATAAATCGCTCATTTCAAGACTTGAAAGGCATTTGTTGATTTGAAGTAATTTATGGATGATGGTTCTGCGTGTTATTTCTGTCGGATGTGCAGTAAGAACGAGATCGATTTTCAGCTCATTGATGGCGTTTTCGATGTCTGCTTGTGGTGTATTTTGATTTTTTAAGCGTTTAAAGAGATCGTCAATGGGGGCGGGAGAACAAATAAGGGTTTCACAATGGCGTGAGATGGAATGGTATTGCTCTGCGATATTGGTAAAATTTAAAAATTGACTGAATGCGCGGCTGACAGGCAGCATTTGTTCATTCGGTAAATTTTGGAGTAATTCAATTAATTGTGCTTCCGCTTCTTTATTTCCCTTCACGGCTGATTTCGACAGCTGACGGATTTCTTCTACCTTTGCCAATAATTCTTCGCCATGTGCATCTTTGATGGTGTTTCCAAGCAAATGCCCCAACATGCTGACATTGCTTTTTAGTGCGTCGTACTTGTTATTCATAAGGGGTCCGTTTATTTACTCTGTGGAGGTGCGAAAAGTGAATGATGAGTTCGTTTTACATCCGTAGTTTTTGGCGCTGTAAGGCTGTGGGTTGCATTTTTAAGTATTTTGGGTATGAATTTTTTCTGGAGCCTTTTTGTGCTCTCTGTATTAAACGTTGGTCTTTTCAACTCAAATTGTCAATTGTTACAAAGTGTTGCAGCTTAAGTTGTTTGGTTTGCCGTGTCTGTGTGTCTTTGTGCTGTTATTTTCCATTAAAAATTGAGAATATAAATTATTTTGTATTTTTAAATATATATTCTTTTTATTTGCAATAAAAGGCATTTTGCAACTATTCCTACAACTTATGAATCTAACCTTTCTCTTTATTTTCATGTGCAGATTTTATTTTGGTATATCTTTATAAAAGCTGTTGTTGAATAAATATGCTCTTTTTTTATTCTTCTCTTTCTTTGTATTGAGTGACATTTATCATTCACAGTGAAACAGGCAATTTTTCTTCTTAAAAACGATTAAAAATGGAATGTGCATGCTAAGAACCGTCATCATCGGTGCCAGTGGTTATACCGGAGCCGAACTCAGTAAAATGGTCTCTCGTCATCCTCATCTCGAATTGCTTGGCTTGTATGTTTCTCAACATAGCCTTGATGCGAACAAGCTTATGAGTGATTTGCACCCTGATTTAAAAGGTATTCTCGATGTTCCATTAAGGCCTTTAATTTCTCCTGAAATGCTGGCTAAAAGGGTTGATCTTGTTTTTTTGGCCACCGAACATCAAATTAGCCACACTCTTGCGCCGATATTTTTAAAGCGCGATTGCAGTGTTTTTGATTTGTCTGGTGCGTTTCGTATGCAATCCGAGGCGGTTTATCCTTCGTTTTATGGCTTTGAGCATTGTCATTTAGGTTGGCTTGAAAAAGCGGCTTATGGCTTGCCTGAATGGAATGCTCAGAAAATCGTAAAATCGGATTTGGTGGCTTTACCGGGGTGTTATCCTACGGCGGTGCAACTGGCTTTAAAACCCTTGATTGAAACCCCTCTTCTTGATCTTTCTCAGTACCCTGTGATCAATGCGGTCAGCGGTATTTCTGGAATGGGAAGAAAAGCCAAAATGAACAACAGCTTTTGTGAAGTGAGCTTGAGTGCTTATGGTCTTTTTCATCATCGCCATCAACCTGAAATTGAATCGCATTTAGGTTGTAAGGTCATTTTTAATCCTCATATTGCGCCATTTAAACGCGGGCTGCTCGCCACCATTACCGCCAAATTACGCCCTTTAGTATCCGCTCAAAAAATACGACTCGCCTTTCATCAAGCTTATGATGATGCCCCTTTTGTTCGTCTTTTGGAAGAGGGGGCAAGTGTGCAACTTCAGGCAGTACAAAACACGGGGTTTTGTGATATTGGCTGGGCTTTAAGCTCTGAATACATCGTCATCACATCAGGGATAGATAATCTTTTAAAAGGCGCGGCAAGTCAGGCTATCGAATGCGTTAATCTTCGATTTGGTTTTCAGCACACGGCCGGCATTCTTTAGTTCAGGGCAATCACAGAGCATCTCTATGCCAAGGGCCTTCACTCGTTTGTCGCAGGCGCGCATCTTCAAGTGTCTTGGGTATAGTCAGAAATTGCGCCAGAAAAATCACACAGAACAAGGCGTAAGTTGACGATAAAACAGCGTCAAAGGCGACGGATATAAGGAGCGAAACAATGGGATCACGTCCTTTGGTCATCAAGTTGGGAGGAGCCGCCTTGTCTAATTCAAAAACCTTGGCGCATTTTTTCAATGGGATCACTAAATACCGTGCCACAGCTTGCAGGCATTTAGTGATTGTTCATGGTGGGGGCTACCTCGTTGATGAGGTATTAGAAGGACTTGGCTTTAAAAGCGAAAAAAAGAACGGGATCAGAGTGACGCCTAAATCACATCTTCCTTTTGTTGTGGGTGCTTTAGCGGGGACCGCCAATAAATACTTACAAGCAAGCGCAATGAAAAGTGGCATTGAGGCCATTGGGTTAAGCCTCTCTGATGGGGGCTTGTGCAAGATTGAAGCCTTGGATCCCCAATGGGGGCATACAGGCAAAGCCAGTCCCAAGGATGGGCATTTTATTCAGAGGGTATTAGAGATGAATTATTTACCCATCATCAGTTCTGTAGGCATTGATGCTGAGGGCGCTTTGATGAATGTGAATGCCGATCAAGGGGCTGTGGCTGTGGCGGCTGCATTGGACGCTGAGCTGGTCTTTTTATCGGATGTTAGCGGGGTTTTGGACGGTAAAGGGGTATTAATTCCCGCTCTTGATGAAAAAAGCGCCTTGAAGTTAATTGAAAGCGGTGTGATATCGGATGGAATGGTGGTGAAGGTCAAAACGGCCTTTGATGCCGTAAAAGCGCTCGAGCGTTCGATTGAGATCGCCAGTTGGCGTTATCCTGAAAAGTTATTTTCGCTTTTTAGCGGAGACAATGTTGGCACACGTTTTACGATTTAATGGAGAAGAAAGGATGCGTGACATAAAAAAAGTCGTTCTTGCTTATTCTGGTGGGCTTGATACCTCGGCCATTATTCCTTGGCTAAAAGAAAATTATGCCTGTGAAGTGATAGCCTTTGTGGCGGATGTAGGCCAGGGTGAAGCGGAGCTTGTGGGTATTGAAGAAAAAGCATTAGCTTCAGGTGCCAGTGCGTGTTACGTGGCCAATCTAAAAGAAGAGTTTGTATCTGATTATATTTATCCCAGCCTAAAAGCTGGGGCCGTTTATGAAGGGACATATTTACTTGGAACGGCGATGGCAAGGCCGATTATCGCCAAAGCGCAAGTGGCGTGCGCTCTGGAATTGGGCGCGGATGCGCTTTGTCATGGTTGCACAGGAAAAGGCAACGATCAGGTTCGATTTGAACGTGCTTATGCGGCTTTGGCTCCACAGCTTCATGTGATTGCACCTTGGCGTGAATGGTCCCTTCGAAGCCGAGAGGCCTTGCTTGATTATCTTAGTGAGCGCGGGATCCCAACCACCGCAAGCATTGAAAAAATTTACAGTCGAGATGCGAATGCCTGGCATGTTTCGACGGAAGGCGGGGTGCTGGAAAACACCTGGAATGCCCCCAATGAGCTTTGCTGGACTTGGACTGTCGATCCTGAATTTGCCCCTTCTACGCCGGAAACATTTTCATTAAAAATAGAAAAAGGCGAAGTTGTGGCCGTTGAAGGAGAGCGCATGTCTCCTTATGAAGTCTTGTCTTTTTTGAATCAAAAAGGGGCAGTACACGGTATAGGACGCATTGATATTGTTGAAAATCGGTTGGTGGGGATGAAATCTCGGGGCTGTTATGAAACCCCCGGTGGAACCATTATGCTGGAGGCATTAGGTGCAATCGAGCAGTTGGTATTAGACAAAGATTGCTTTTTGTTTCGTCAGGAGCTGGCGCTTAAAGCCTCACATGCCATTTATGACGGACGTTGGTTTACCCCTTTATGCGCCTCTATTTTTGCAGCAAGCCATTCCTTGGCTGAAGAAGTGAGCGGGGAGGTTGTTGTGAAATTATATAAGGGTCAGGTGAGCATCTTGCAAAAGCGCTCAGAGCGAAGTTTGTATTCTGAAGCCTTTGCTACTTTTTCAGAAGATGAGGTTTACGATCAGAGCCATGCTGGTGGATTTATTCGGCTTTATTCTTTGCCTTGTCGCATTCGAGCATTGAAAAAACAAATTCAAAAGTGATTATTTTTATCAATAGACTCAAGATATTTGAAGTTGCAGCCAAGAATCTTGCAGCTTTAGAGGTGACGGACAGATACCCATTTCAGGAGAAATGAAGATGGCATTGTGGGGCGGACGATTCAGTCAGAAGGCGGATTCTCGATTTAAGCAATTTAATGATTCTTTGCGATTTGACTGCCGTCTTGCAGAGCATGACATCATCGCTTCGATTGCATGGTCTAAAGCTTTGCTGAGTGTTTCTGTTTTGACACAAGAAGAGCAGATCACGATTGAATTGGCGCTAAATGAAATGAAAAATGTGCTGACTCATGATCTTGAGCTGATTTTAGAATCAGATGCGGAAGACGTTCACAGCTGGATAGAGCATTCTTTGATTGAGCGCGTTGGGGAGCTTGGAAAAAAACTCCATACAGGGCGTTCACGCAATGACCAAGTTGCGACAAGTTTAAAGTTGTGGTGTAGAGCGAAAGGGCAAGCCTTGCTTTTTACCTTCAATAAATTGCAAACCCAGCTTTTGCAATTGGCCGTTGAAAATAAAGCCACTGTTTTTCCTGGATACACCCATTTGCAACGGGCTCAACCTGTGACTTTTTCTCATTGGTGCCTTGCTTATCTTGAAATGTTTGAGCGTGATACCTCACGTTTAAAAGACAGTTTGCACCGTTTAGAGACTTGTCCTCTTGGAGCGGGTGCGCTGGCAGGCACTGCGTATCCTATTGATCGTGAGGGTTTGGCGCATCAACTTGGATTTCGTCGTGCAACGCGTAATAGCTTGGACTCGGTTTCAGATCGTGATCATGTCGTCGAGCTGATGTCGCTTGCGTCTCTTTCCATGCTGCATTTATCCCGCATGGCTGAAGATCTGATTTTTTATAACTCAGGAGAGTCTCAGTTCATTGTCTTTTCAGATCTGGTCACATCAGGATCATCTTTGATGCCGCAAAAGAAAAACCCGGATGCATTAGAGCTTATTCGAGGTAAAACCGGGCGGGTTTTTGGCGCAATGTCAGGCATGATGATGACCTTGAAAGGCTTGCCTTTGGCCTACAACAAAGACATGCAAGAAGATAAAGAAGGCTTATTCGATGCGCTTGATACTTGGGATGATTGCTTAGAAATGAGTGCGCTTTGTTTTGAAGGGATCAAAATAAACCAACAAAACGCCTCAGATGCGGCCATGCAAGGTTATTCAAATGCCACAGAGCTTGCGGATTATTTGGTTGAAAAAGGCGTCCCTTTTCGAGATGCACATCATATTGTGGGTCTTGTTGTTCTTTATGCGATAGAAAAAACGGCTCCTCTTGAAGGCCTCTCTTTGTCGGAATTGAAACATTTTTCAGATGCAATAGAAGACGATGTTTATGGCATTCTTACCTTGAACTCTTGTCTTGAAAAAAGATCCGCCTTAGGGGGGGTGGCTCCGGCTCAAATTGAATTTGCGCTTTCTCAGGCAAAAAAACGCCTAGAAAAAAAGAGCTTATCTCCTATAAAGGTGCGCAATGCACGATTAACGGATTTAGACACGATTGAAAGCATGGTGGCGTGTTGGGCTTCTCTTGGGGAAAACTTACCGCGTGAACGAAATGAATTGGTGCGTGATATTGCTTCTTTCATTGTTGCAGAAGATCAAGGGACGGTTACTGGCTGCGCTTCTTTGTATGTTTATGACTCGGGTCTTGCGGAAATCCGTTCTCTTGGAATTGATGCCGCTTGGCAGCATAAAGGGCAAGGAAGAGCCATAGTGCAAGAGATATTAAAAAAAGCCAAAAATATGGTGATTCAAAAAGTGTTTGTATTAACACGCGTCCCCGATTTTTTTGTGCGTCTTGGTTTTACTGCAACCTCGAAATCCTTACTTCCTGAAAAAGTAATGAAAGACTGCGATCTTTGCCCTCGCTTACATGCTTGTGATGAAGTGGCTCTTGAATTTATTTTTGACCAAGACCACCTCATTGCAAGGGTAAAAATCTTGAGCTCTTAAATTAGAATTTTTAAATGTCTTCCAGATTAATGTTAAGAAGGTGTCTGTTTATTGCTCGATTGAGACACTGCTCGATTGATATATTGCTCGGTTGATACACTGGCTGCTTGATACACCGCTGGGTTGATACACTGCTCGGTTGACACATTGAGCAGTGGCTCAGAACAGCATTTTCGTCATATCGGCATGGTACAAAAAAAGTAAAGCATATATATATGGGCCACTGCCTCTTTCGGTATAGGATGCCGAATTGTCCTTACAATATATTTTTTCGGATTTTTTATGCAATTACCCTCTAAGGTACCAAAATCAGACGCTTTATCTTTTTCACAAAGATCAACTGAAACTGACACTTTAGCCTCTGTGGGGGCATCAGTTTGCCGAGTCTCAAGCGTTCATGTGCAGCCGGAAACTATTCCTTGCGATGAGGCGAGTTATCAATTTAAATTTCCAAAACCGAAAATGAAATTAGGCAATTTTCAACATCATCTAAATGACGATAATGAACTTACGTTATTGTTAGAAAACGCGAGCGTCGCTGGATCTGTTTACAATTATGACGAAGCGAAATCAACTCGGATCAAAAAAGGCCACGAGACTCCTGCATTCGTTAATTTATGGAAAAAGAAAGTGTCTGCTTTATCTGCTCATCAATTCAACGGGAAGCAACTGAGCGTGTATTTTACGTTGCGAGAACCTGGCGAAAGGCCTCAACTCAAGCTTTGTGCAAATGATTTTGTTACTGTTTCACTTGCGCGGTCGAGAGCGACTGAAAACAGAGAATCACTGACCTTAAGAGAGCATTATAACTGTGGCGTTGTTCTTGCTTATTTAACCAAAGACAATCAGATTGTGTACAGCTCTAAAAATGATCATTGTTTATTTCCTGGGGGCTTCATTCTAGGAGGTGAGGCTCAAACGAGCAATGAAGATATTGACGCAGCGTTAAAGCCAATAAAAGAGAAAAAATCGACCTTTACTCAATTGATCAAAGAAACCGCTATAAGAGAGTCAAATGAAGAAATACTCGATTCTGAGCAGGATATTGATGAAGTCAAAATTCTTGGTTGGGCTGGTGAGCAATTTACGTACCCAAGTAAACAAGACACAAATAAAAAAGAGGTTTTCTGCGTTAAATCTATTTGTGTATTGATTAAAAGTAAACTGACGTCAACTGAGCTTATTAAAAGAAGAGAAGAAGTGGCCCCCGTGGATCATGAAGAGCTGGGAGCATTGCATTTTTTAAATGTTGAAGAGTTAAAAAACAATTCAAAATTCGCTGAGAAATTCATTCTTGAGCATGCCAATTGTTATCAGATTCTTGTTGAAACAAACCTCTCCTGAGTTTTGTGTAGCAGTATAAATCTAAAGCAGAAACCGGCTAATACTAGACAGAACGAAATAATCTGCCACCCACTTTAAGATCTTATTTACTGATGTTACGCAGCTCACTTTCTGGCAGTATTAAGAAATGAAAAAAG
>CAMRDW010000066.1 GCA_947041315.1 uncultured Enterovibrio sp. | reverse complement strand
TTAAATGAACGCACGTTTTTAAAATACGTTCATCTTCTCCGCTCGAAAAACTTACAAGAAGGATCTTTGCATAAAGGTATCTTTATATTTCGGATCGAGAAAGAGAGCTAAGGATATTAGAATAAAGTAGTTATGACTGGACTGTGATCTGATACATCCTCGCCACAATATCTTATTCTGGTCGTTTCTACAGACCCAGCTAAAATTGTTGCACCTTTACAGACGACCCAATCTTTACGCAATGCCTTATTTTTAGATTTTCTGCGCACATTATCGTTATGGTGGTGAGTTACCATACTTTCTGTATCATAATTATAACCAGTATGTACGCAAAAACGCCAGATCTCCGGTTCATTAAAATCACCCGCGATTATCTTCGTACTGCACCCTGCGAAGTGGTGAGACATGTCCATTTTGTGAAAAGCCGATACTCGTTTTCCATGATTTTTATCATGAGGATCTAAATGTGTATTGATTATTGTAAATGGGGTCCCTCCTTGAAAAGCAGGTAAGGTAAGTTTAAATATAGAATAACCTTTTCCAATTAAGGTTCCTTTTGTGAAAATTGGTCTGCCCCCTTTTATATTCCATAATAATTTTATATGATCAACATCTAGTATTTCCGAGTCAATATTGAATAAAGTGACAACATCTCTGTCACCAACAAAAGGATTATAACCCATTGCCGACTTCGATAAGTTCGTAATTCCAGCTTGAGCCGCAGAACCAAATTCTTGTAAACAGATGATGTCTGGTCTCTCAACATTAATGAAATTGATCAACGAATCAATGCGTCCAGCAAGGCTCGGTTTTTTAGAACCGCGCATGTCTGTGTTATAAGTCATTATTTTTAAAGGCATATGTGTTTTATCTCGGCTTTGATTGGTTTAATGAGTAATTGGTGAGTTAAATAATTAAGCCAAAGTTGGTTGCAGATTTTTTTTAGCAGTCTAACAATGTGCTTTCGAAATGAACACAATTTGATTGCATTCATTTAATTGAGTATTTTGTCTTTTATATAGCCTTAAAATGATGTTTTCTTACATCAAATTTTTCTTTGTGCTAATTGCTTGCAATGAAGAGCGCTATGGGTATAATGCGTGCTCTGCCGAAGAGTAATTGCTTTTGTAAGTGCAGTTTGTGAACCAATGAGCACAGGAGGAAGACTTTTTAGGTAAAGCCTAAAAAAGTCGGTAATGTAAACTCCGCTTATGTTCGCAGTCGTTTTTACCGCTATGGGAAAATGACTGACAATGTATCAGATTTTGATACTACGGTTTCACATAAATCAATCGGCATTTCTTCGTTTTAATGAAGTCAAATGGCGATATTGTTTGTGTAATTTTTTATCTGGAGCTCTGTTAATGCAGAACCAACGTATCCGTATACGCCTGAAGGCTTTTGATCACCGTTTGATCGATCAGTCTACAGCGGAAATCGTAGAAACCGCTAAGCGCACTGGCGCGCAGGTTCGTGGACCCATTCCACTGCCAACGCGTAAAGAGCGTTTTACCGTTCTTATCTCTCCGCACGTCAATAAAGATGCACGTGACCAGTATGAAATCCGTACTCACAAGCGCTTGATCGACATCGTTGAACCAACAGATAAAACTGTTGATGCTCTGATGCGTCTTGACCTTGCTGCGGGCGTTGATGTTCAAATCAGCCTGGGTTAAGAGAGGAATTAGGTAATGAATACTCTAGTCGGTCGTAAAGTGGGTATGACTCGCATCTTCACTGAAGATGGCGTATCAATTCCAGTCACCGTTGTTGAAGTAGAAACAAACCGTGTCACTCAAATTCGTACTTACGAACTTGATGGTTATTCTGCTGTTCAAGTCACAACGGGTGTAAAAAAAGCAAGCCGTGTAACGAAGCCAGAAGCGGGTCACTTTGCTAAAGCAGGTGTTCAAGCGGGCCGTGGTTTGTGGGAATTCCGTTCGGAAAATACCGAAGGGTTTGTGGTCGGTTCTGAATTGAATGTCGATCTTTTCTCTGAAATTAAAAAAGTCGACGTTACGGGTACATCAAAAGGTAAGGGTTTCCAAGGCGCTATTAAGCGTTGGAATTTCCGCACTCAAGATATGACCCACGGTAACTCTTTGTCTCATCGTGCTCCTGGTTCTATTGGCCAATGCCAAACTCCAGGTCGCGTATTCAAAGGCAAAAAAATGGCAGGTCATATGGGTGATGAACAAGTAACTGTTCAAAACCTCGAGATCGTTCGTGTTGACGCTGAGCGCAAATTGCTTCTTATTAAAGGTGCAGTACCAGGCGCGACTGGCAGCAATGTGATCGTCAAACCCGCTGTTAAAATGTAACGTCGAGGAGATAGTATGGAATTGGTAGTAAAAGGCGCTGATGCGCTGACTGTTTCCGAAACTACCTTCGGGCGTGAGTTTAACGAAGCTCTGGTCCACCAGGTAGTCGTTGCATATGCAGCTGGTGCTCGCCAAGGTACTCGTGCTCAGAAAACGCGTTCAGACGTTCGCGGTGGTGGTGCTAAACCATTCCGTCAGAAAGGTTCTGGTCGCGCCCGTGCAGGTACAATCCGTAGCCCATTATGGCGCTCGGGTGGTGTCACTTTCGCAGCTCGTCCACAAGACCACAGCCAGAAAGTGAATAGGAAGATGTACCGTGGTGCTCTGAAGAGCATTCTTTCTGAATTGGTTCGTCAAGATCGTTTGATCATTGTCGATACCTTCTCAGTTGAAGCACCTAAAACTAAAGTATTAATTGCTAAGTTGAAAGAACTTGATTTAACAGAAGCGCTTATCGTAACAGCTGAAGTAGATGAGAATCTATTCCTTGCTGCACGTAACCTTTATAAGGTTGACGTACGCGATGTGGCGGGTATTGATCCTGTTAGCCTGATTGCTTTCAACAAAGTTGTAATGACTTCCGCTGCAGTTAAGCAAGTTGAGGAGATGCTGGGATGATCACTGAAGAGCGTATCCTTAAAGTTCTGCGTGCTCCGCACATCTCTGAAAAAGCAACGATGGCTGCTGAAAACGGTAACACTATCGTTTTCAAAGTACTGAAAGATGCAACTAAAAAAGAGATCAAAGCTGCAGTTGAGAAACTACTCGAAGTTGAAGTTATGTCTGTAAATACCCTTATCACTAAGGGCAAGACTAAGCGTCAAGGTGCACGCCAAGGCCGTCGTTCAGACGTGAAAAAAGCGTACGTTATCTTGAAGCCAGGTCAAGACATCGACTTTACTGGCGGCGCTGAGTAAGACGGAGGAGTAATAAAAAATGGCAATTGTTAAATGTAAGCCTACTTCACCGGGTCGTCGTCATGTTGTTAAAGTTGTTAACGCTGACCTGCACAAAGGTAAGCCTTACGCCCCTTTACTGGAAAAAAACCAGAAATCTGGTGGTCGTAACAACAACGGTCGTATTACCGTGCGTCACATCGGTGGTGGTCATAAGCAACATTACCGTTTGATTGACTTTAAACGTAATAAAGACGGGATTCCTGCGAAAGTAGAGCGTCTTGAATACGATCCAAACCGCAGCGCGAATATCGCACTGGTTTTATACACAGACGGTGAGCGTCGTTATATCATTGCACCAAAAGGCCTGAAAGCGGGTGATCCTATCCAATCAGGTCCAGATGCAGCGATAAAAGTAGGTAACTGCCTACCGATGCGCAACATCCCTGTTGGTTCTACCGTTCATAACGTTGAACTGAAACCTGGTAAAGGTGCTCAGTTAGCACGTTCAGCGGGTGCTTATGTACAAATCGTCGCTCGCGATGGTTCTTACGTAACAATTCGTTTGCGTAGCGGTGAAATGCGTAAAGTTCTTTCTGAAGGTCGTGCGACCATCGGTGAAGTGGGTAATGCGGAGCACATGCTGCGTGAATTGGGTAAAGCTGGTGCAACACGTTGGAGAGGCGTTCGTCCAACCGTACGTGGTGTAGCAATGAACCCAGTGGATCACCCACACGGTGGTGGTGAGGGTCGTACTTCGGGCGGTCGTCATCCAGTATCACCTTGGGGTATGCCAACAAAAGGCTACAAAACCCGCAAGAACAAGCGTACCGACAAGTACATTGTACGTCGTCGTAACAAGTAATTTTTAAAGAGGATACGCCATGCCACGTTCTCTCAAGAAAGGTCCATTTATTGACCTGCACTTGCTGAAGAAGGTAGAGAAAGCGGTGGAAAGCGGAGACAAAAAGCCTGTAAAGACTTGGTCCCGTCGTTCAATGATCATTCCTACAATGATCGGTTTGACCATCGCTGTCCATAATGGTCGTCAACATGTGCCTGTTTTCATCACTGATGAAATGATCGGTCACAAGTTAGGCGAATTTGCACCCACACGTACTTATCGCGGTCATGCTGCTGATAAGAAAGCGAAGAAGCGCTAAGGAGCTGAGATATGGAAGCTATTGCTAAACATCGCTTTGCTCGTATTTCGCCTCAGAAAGCACGTTTGGTTGCAGACCAGGTGCGCGGTAAGAACGTAGCACAAGCACTAGAAATTCTAACGTTCAGCAACAAAAAAGCGGCTGAACTAATAAAGAAAGTTCTGGATTCTGCTATCGCGAATGCTGAGCATAACGAAGGTGCAGATATCGACGATTTGAGCGTTGCTAAAATCTTCGTTGACGAAGGTCCTGTCATGAAGCGAATTATGCCTCGTGCTAAAGGCCGTGCCGATCGCATCTTGAAGCGTTCTAGCCACATCAGCATTGTTGTCGCAGACCGCTAAGAGACGAGGAGAGAAAGCAATGGGTCAAAAAGTACATCCTAATGGAATTCGTCTTGGTATTTGTAAACCATGGAATTCCACTTGGTTTGCTAACAGCCAAGATTTCGCTGATAACATTGATGGTGATTTCAAGGTTCGTCAGTTTTTGAAAAAAGAACTGTTAAAAGCGTCTGTTTCTCGTATCGTTATCGAGCGTCCTGCAAAGAGCATCCGTGTGACTATTCACACCGCTCGCCCAGGCGTTGTTATCGGTAAGAAAGGCGAAGACGTAGAAAAACTGCGCGCTCGAGTGGCTCAAATTGCTGGTGTACCTGCACAAATTAACATTGCAGAAGTACGTAAACCAGAGCTTGATGCTCAATTAGTGGGTGACAGTATCGCATCTCAGCTAGAGCGTCGTGTGATGTTCCGTCGTGCTATGAAGCGCGCGGTACAAAATGCAATGCGTCTTGGCGCTAAGGGTATCAAAGTAGAAGTAAGCGGTCGTTTAGGCGGCGCTGAAATCGCGCGTACCGAATGGTACCGTGAAGGCCGTGTGCCACTACACACCCTTCGTGCTGACATTGATTACGCAACTTCTTCGGCTCACACCACTTATGGTGTAATCGGTATTAAAGTTTGGATCTTCAAAGGTGAAGTTCTAGGCGGTATGCCGGCTGCTAATGCAGTAGAGCCAAAGGCTGACAAGCCTAAGAAGCAGCGTAAAGGCCGTAAGTAAGGAGTCTATCGATGCTTCAACCAAAACGTACTAAGTTCCGCAAGGCTTTTAAAGGTCGTAACCGCGGTCTTGCAGGCGGTACTGACGTAAGCTTCGGTACTTTCGGTCTTAAAGCTGTTGGTCGTGGTCGTCTAACTGCTCGCCAGATTGAAGCTGCTCGCCGTGCAATGACACGTCATATTAAACGTCAGGGTCAAATCTGGATCCGTGTTTTCCCAGACAAGCCGATCACAACCAAGCCACTGGAAGTTCGTCAGGGTAAAGGTAAAGGTTCTGTTAGTTATTGGGTTGCACAAGTTCAGCCTGGTAAAATGTTGTACGAGATGGACGGTGTTTCTGAAATACTGGCTCGTGAAGCATTTAACCTTGCTGCACGTAAGTTACCAGTAAAAACCACTTTCGTAACTAAGGCGGTCATGTGATGAAAGCACAAGAACTTCGTGAGAAGAATGTTGAGCAACTGAACGCTGAACTGCTTGGTCTGCTTCGTGAGCAATTTAATTTGCGCATGCAAACAGCGACAGGTCAACTTCAACAAACTCATACTCTGAAGATCGTTCGTCGCGATATCGCACGTGTTAAAACCGTTCTGAACGAGAAGGGCAAAGCATAATGAGCGAGAAAATCCGAACTCAACAAGGACGTGTAATCAGCGACAAAGGCGATAAGTCTATTGTTGTTGCAATTGAGCGTTTCGTACAACACCCCATTTATGGTAAGTTTGTACGTCAAACGACAAAACTGCATGTTCACGATGAGAAAAACGAGTGCGCACAAGGCGATACCGTTGAGATCCGTGAGTGCCGTCCAATCTCTAAGACTAAGTCTTGGACATTAGTTGGCGTTGTTGAGAAAGCTCGCCTGTAAGGCACTTTCCGACAGGTTATAAAATTCAAGCGGTTCCAGTTGGGACCGTTTGCTTTTTATCTACACATAAACAAAAAATAGTGTTATTATTCGCCGCCCTTGTGAAAATAAGGTGGCACGGCTCGAAATGAGTCAAGTTGTAATAACCAGCGGAGCACTAACCATGATCCAAATGCAAAGTATGCTGGATGCAGCCGATAACTCTGGCGCTCGCAGTGTAATGTGTATTAAGGTGCTGGGTGGTTCACACCGTCGCTACGCCCATATCGGCGATGTCATCAAAGTTACCGTAAAGGATGCAATCCCACGCGGTAAAGTTAAAAAAGGTGATGTTCTGAAGGCAGTTGTAGTTCGCACCCGCAAAGGCGTACGCCGTCCAGACGGTTCAGTCATACGCTTCGACCGAAATGCTTGTGTATTGTTGAATAACACGACTGAGCAACCCATCGGTACTCGTATCTTTGGTCCTGTGACACGTGAGCTTCGTGGCGATAAGTTCATGAAGATCGTGTCACTAGCGCCTGAAGTTCTGTAAGGAGCGCTAAAATGGCAGCTAAAATCCGTCGTAACGACGAAGTTATCATTCTTACTGGTAAAGACAAAGGTAAGAAAGGTAAAGTAAATAAAGTTCTGACTACTGGTAAAGCCATCGTTGAAGGCATTAACTTGGTCAAGAAACATCAAAAGCCAAACTCAGCAATGGGTATATCTGGCGGAATCGTAGAAAAAGAAGCTGCGATTGATGTTTCTAACCTGGGTCTCTACAACGCAGCAACTGGAAAAGCAGACCGTGTAGGCTTTCGAATTGAAGATGGAAAAAAAGTCCGTTTCTTCAAATCGAGTGGCGAATCTATTAAGTAATTTGGAGTAGTACTATGGCGAAACTGCATGATTACTACAAAGAGACTGTTGTACAAGGGCTCGTTAAAGAGTTTGATTACAAGAGTATCATGCAAGTCCCAAGGATCGAAAAGATCACACTCAATATGGGTGTGGGCGAAGCTATTAACGATAAAAAACTGCTAGAAAATGCAGCGTCTGATATGACCATTATTTCAGGTCAGAAGCCGCTTATTACGAAAGCACGTAAATCTGTTGCTGGCTTTAAGATCCGTGAGGGCTATCCAATCGGCTGTAAAGTAACCCTACGTGGCGAACGTATGTGGGATTTCTTTGAGCGTTTGATTTCAATTGCTCTACCACGTGTTCGTGATTTTCGTGGCGTAAGTGCGAAATCTTTTGACGGTCGCGGCAATTACAGCATGGGCGTTCGTGAGCAAATCATCTTCCCAGAAATCGATTACGACAAAGTTGATCGTATTCGTGGTCTTGATATCACTATCACGACTTCTGCGGCGACGGATGAGGAAGGTCAAGCTCTGTTGACTGCCTTTAACTTCCCATTTCGTAAGTAAGGTGAAGGGTTACTCACATGGCTAAGCAATCAATGAAAGCGCGCGAAGTAAAACGCGCCAAGCTTGTAGCGCAATTCGCTGAAAAGCGTGCTGCTCTTAAAGCGACAATTAAAAGTGTTAACGTTTCAGAAGAAGAGCGTTGGGACGCGGTCCTTAAGCTTCAAACTTTACCGCGTGATTCAGCTAAGTCTCGTCAGCGTAATCGCTGTAATCAGACTGGTCGTCCACATGGCTACCTACGTAAATTCGGTTTAAGCCGTATTAAGACTCGAGAAGCTTGCATGAAAGGCGAGATTCCAGGTCTGCGTAAGGCAAGCTGGTAATTGAATCACGGGAGTAAAGACTTATGAGCATGCAAGATCCGATCTCGGATATGCTAACGCGCATCCGAAATGGTCAAACAGCAAATAAAATTGTTGTTAAAATGCCTTCTTCAAAGCAAAAAGTAGCCATTGCTGAGCTACTGAAAGCTGAAGGTTATGTGGTTGACTACGCAATTGTTAGCGATGTTAAACCTGAGTTAGAAGTGACGTTAAAGTACTTCGAAACCAAACCAGTTATCGAGCAAATCCAACGTGTAAGCCGTCCAGGTCTTCGTATCTATAAGAAAAAAGATGCGATTCCTATGGTGATGAACGGAATGGGTATTGCAGTAATATCAACCTCTAAAGGTTTGATGACTGACCGTGCAGCTCGCAAAGCGGGTCTGGGCGGCGAGATCATCTGCTACGTAGCTTAAGGAGTAGGACATGTCTCGTGTTGCAAAAGCACCTGTAGTAATTCCTGCTGGCGTAGAGGTGAATCTGAACGGTCAAGTAGTCACAGTGAAAGGTGCCAAAGGTCAATTGACTTCTGTTATCCATTCTGATGTGTTACTCAATCAGGAAGAGGGAGCAATGAAATTCGCGCCACGTGAAGGTGTTGCTAGAGCTAACGCTCAAGCAGGTACTGCACGTGCACTAGTGAACAACATGGTTCTTGGTGTTACAGAAGGTTTTACAAGAAAACTGATCCTTAAGGGTGTAGGTTATCGTGCTGCAATGAAAGGAAACGCAATCGCTTTGACGTTGGGTTTCTCTCATCCTGTTGAGCACGCTCTTCCTGAAGGAATTCAAGCAGAATGCCCAACTCAGACTGAAATTATTCTGACAAGTACAGATAAACAGCTGATCGGTCAAGTTGCCGCAGACATCCGTGCATACCGTCCGCCTGAGCCTTATAAAGGTAAAGGAATTCGTTACGCTGACGAAGTCGTGCGTACTAAAGAAGCTAAGAAGAAGTAAGGTAACACTATGGATAAGAAAATTGCTCGTATCCGTCGTGCAACCCGAGCACGACGCAAAATTGCTGAACTGGGTGCGACTCGCTTAGTGGTACATCGTACGCCACGTCATGTGTATGCACAGGTTATTGCATCAAATGGCTCTGAGGTAATCGCCGCTGCTTCTACCGTAGAAAAAGCGATCCGTGAGCAACTGAAGGGGACTGGAAATAAAGATGCTGCTGGAGTTGTAGGTAAAGCTATTGCTCTGCGCGCGTTGGAAAAAGGCATCGAGAAAGTTGCTTTTGACCGTTCCGGTTTTCAATACCACGGCCGTGTAGCTGCTGTAGCAGAAGCTGCCCGCGAAGCTGGTCTGAAATTCTAAGGTAGGCGGAAAGATGGCTAACGAAAAACAACAAAGTGATTTGCATGAGAAGCTGATTGCTGTTAACCGTGTTTCAAAGACGGTTAAAGGTGGTCGTATTTTCAGCTTCACCGCACTAACAGTGGTCGGTGATGGCAATGGTCGCGTAGGTTTCGGTTACGGTAAAGCCCGTGAAGTTCCTGCTGCGATTCAAAAATCAATGGAAAAAGCACGTCGTAACATGATTACGCTTGCACTTAATGACGGTACGTTGCATCACGCAGTAAAAGGTCGCCACACTGGATCTAAAGTGTATATGCAACAAGCCTCTGAAGGTACAGGTATTATCGCAGGTGGTGCGATGCGTGCTGTTCTAGAAGTTGCGGGTGTTCGCAACGTTCTGGCGAAGGCATACGGTTCTACCAATCCAATCAACGTCGTTCGTGCAACGATTGAAGGTTTGAGTGGTATGAAATCTCCAGAAATGGTAGCTGCGAAACGTGGTTTACCTGTAAACGAAATTCTGGGGTAATACAATATGTCTAAAACTATCAAAGTAACTCAGACTCGTAGCTCTATCGGTCGTTTGCCGAAGCATAAGGCTACGCTGCGTGGCTTAGGTCTTCGTCGCATTAACCACACTGTAGAGCTTGAAGATACCGCTTGTATTCGTGGTATGATCAATAAAGTTTTCTACATGGTTAAGGTTGAGGAGTAATCATTATGTTCTTGAATACTCTGTCACCGGCTGACGGCGCAACACGTGCTAAAAAACGTGTAGGCCGCGGTATCGGTTCAGGTCTGGGCAAGACTTGTGGTCGCGGCCACAAAGGTCAGAAATCACGTTCAGGTGGTTCTGTTCGTGCTGGTTTTGAAGGCGGTCAAATGCCATTGAAACAGCGCTTGCCAAAATTTGGTTTTACTTCTCGCAAAAGCCTGATTACAGCTGAAGTTCGTTTAGGCGAATTAGCAAAAGTCGAAGGTGACGTGATTAGCTTAGAAACGCTTAAAAATGCAAATCTCATCACAAAAGACATTCGTTTTGTAAAAATCGTATTGTCTGGTGAGGTTTCTCGCTCTTTTAGCGTGAAGATGATTCGCGTAACTAAAGGCGCTAAAGCTGCAATTGAAGCTGCTGGCGGTAAAATCGAGGAATAATATAGCTCGAGGACAAAGTACAGATGGCAAAACAACCAGGGCAAAGTTTAAGTAGTGCAAAAGGTGGGTTGACGGAACTGAAAAGCCGTTTGCTCTTTGTAGTGGGGGCGCTATTGGTTTTCCGCGCAGCTTCTTTTGTGCCAATTCCTGGGATTGACGCTGCTGTACTGGCCAGTCTGTTCGAACAACAACAAGGAACCATCATAGAACTCTTTAATATGTTCTCTGGTGGTGCCCTTGAGCGTGCTTCAATCTTAGCTCTTGGGATCATGCCTTATATATCGGCATCGATTATTGTCCAATTGTTAACGGTTGTTCATCCAGCCTTGGCTGAGTTGAAAAAAGAAGGGGAATCTGGACGTCGAAAGATAAGCCAGTATACCCGCTATGGCACGTTAGTACTTGCGATTTTCCAAGCGATAGGTATTGCTACAGGTTTACCAAGTATGATTCCTGGGCTTGTTGTTAACCCGGATCTTGGATTTTACGTTATTGCTGTTGTGAGCTTAGTCACTGGTACCATGTTTTTAATGTGGTTAGGTGAACAAATCACAGAGCGAGGTATTGGTAACGGTATTTCCTTGATAATTTTCACGGGTATCGTTGCAGGGTTACCTTCTGCTATCGGACAGACAGCAGAACAAGCGCGTCAAGGTGAATTGCACGTGCTTCTTCTTCTGTTGATTGCTGTTATTGCATTTGCTGTTATTGCGTTTGTGGTCTTTATGGAGCGTGGTCAACGACGTATTGTTGTGAACTATGCGAAACGCCAGCAAGGAAATCGTGTTTTTGCGGCGCAAAGTACTCATTTGCCATTAAAAATTAATATGGCAGGCGTAATTCCAGCTATTTTTGCATCAAGTATTATTCTCTTTCCGAGTACTTTGGCCCAATGGTTTGGGCAAAATGAAAAGATGGGGTGGTTGTCGGATGTGTCTTTGGCACTGAGTCCAGGGCAGCCTCTTTATGTGATACTTTATGCTTCAGCGATAATCTTTTTCTGTTTCTTTTACACGGCTTTGGTTTTTAATCCGCGTGAAACAGCAGATAATCTGAAGAAGTCTGGTGCATTCATACCAGGTATTCGTCCGGGCGAACAGACGGCAAAATATATAGATAAAGTAATGACGCGACTGACATTAGCGGGTGCGTTATATATTACTTTTATCTGTCTGATCCCCGAGTTTATGATGATTACGTGGAACGTTCGCTTCTATTTTGGTGGAACGTCCCTACTTATCGTAGTTGTGGTTATCATGGATTTTATGGCTCAAGTTCAGACACATTTGATGTCTCAACAATATGAGTCTGTATTAAAGAAAGCCAATCTGAAAGGCTATGGCCGATAACAGGTTGTCAATTACGGAGTTTAGTAATGAAAGTTCGTGCTTCCGTTAAGAAAATCTGCCGTAACTGTAAAGTAATTAAGCGTCACGGTGTTGTACGCGTTATTTGCAGTGAGCCTAAGCATAAACAGCGTCAAGGCTAATAGCAGAAAATTTTTCTTGCAAATTTCATGCAGGCTGGCTACATTAGCCAGCCAACCTTTTGTGTATGCAAAAGATGTTGTATCGCCGCTGCGTATCCGAAACGGGCTTTGCAGCGGTTTTTCTAGAAAAAGCACTAGGAGTGAATAGTGGCCCGTATTGCAGGCATTAACATTCCTGATCAGAAGCATGCTGTAATCGCTTTAACCGCGATTTATGGTATCGGTAAGACTCGTTCTAAAGCCATTTTGGCTGACGTGAGCATTGCCGAAAGCACAAAGATCAGTGAACTAACTGAAGAGCAGATCGATCTACTGCGTGATGGCGTTGCCAAGTACAGTGTAGAAGGCGATCTACGTCGTGAAGTTTCAATGAACATCAAGCGTCTAATGGACCTTGGCTGTTACCGCGGTTTACGTCATCGTCGCAGTTTACCACTTCGTGGTCAGCGTACGAAGACGAATGCTCGTACCCGTAAGGGTCCGCGCAAACCGATCAAGAAATAATCGGGGTAGGTGAGTACAATGGCTAAACAACCAAATCGCGCACGTAAACGCGTACGCAAGCAAGTTGCTGATGGCGTAGCGCACATCCATGCGTCTTTCAACAACACAATCGTTACCATTACTGATCGCCAAGGTAATGCCCTAGCATGGGCAACTGCAGGTGGTTCTGGTTTTCGTGGTTCTCGTAAATCAACTCCGTTTGCTGCACAGGTTGCTGCTGAACGTTGTGGTGAAATGGCCAAAGAATATGGCCTAAAGAACCTAGAAGTTATGGTTAAGGGACCCGGTCCAGGTCGCGAATCAACTATTCGTGCTCTGAATGCTGTAGGTTTTCGTATCACAAATATTGTAGATGCGACTCCGATCCCACATAACGGTTGTCGTCCTCCTAAGAAACGTCGCGTATAACGCCGTTTATTAGTATTCTGGAGAAAGATCATGGCAAGATATTTGGGTCCTAAGCTAAAGCTTAGTCGTCGTGAAGGTACCGACTTGTTTCTTAAGTCTGGTGTTCGTGCGATTGATACCAAGTGTAAAATTGATAACGTTCCTGGCGTGCACGGTGCTCGTCGCGGTCGTTTGTCAGATTATGGCGTTCAGCTTCGTGAGAAGCAAAAAGTACGTCGCATGTACGGTGTTCTTGAAAAGCAATTCCGTAACTATTATAAAGAAGCGGCGCGTCTAAAAGGCAATACAGGTGAAAACCTGCTTCAACTTTTAGAAGGTCGTCTCGATAACGTGGTTTACCGTATGGGTCTAGGTGCTACACGCGCTGAATCTCGTCAGTTGGTAAGTCACAAATCGATCTTAGTTAACGGCAAAGTGGTTAACATTCCTTCTTACAACATTACTGCTAATGATGTAGTCAGTGTTCGTGAAAAAGCGAAAAATCAAGTTCGTATTAAAGCTGCTTTGGAAATTGCAGCTCAACGCGAACTGCCAACTTGGATCGAAGTAGACAATAACAAAATGGAAGGCACATTTAAGCGTCTACCAGAACGTTCAGATTTGTCTGCAGATATCAACGTACATCTGATCGTCGAGTTTTACTCTAAGTAAAACTAAACTAAAGAGAGGACACAATGCAGGGTTCTGTAACAGAATTTCTTAAGCCACGTCTTGTTGACATAGAACAAGTCACATCGACGCATGCAAAAGTAACTCTTGAGCCGCTAGAGCGTGGCTTTGGTCACACACTAGGTAATGCTCTACGTCGTATCCTACTGTCATCTATGCCAGGTTGCGCAGTGACGGAAGTGGAAATTGATGGCGTGTTGCACGAGTACAGTACCAAAGAGGGCGTACAGGAAGATATTCTGGAAATCCTGCTTAACCTTAAAGGCTTAGCTGTTAAGGTAGAGGGTAAAGATGATGCCATTATTACTCTAAATAAGTCTGGTGCAGGCCCTGTTGTTGCAGGCGACATCACCCATGATGGTGCTGTCGAGATTGCGAACCCAGAGCACGTCATTTGCCACCTAACAGATTCAAATGCAGAAATTAGCATGAGAATCAAGGTAGAGCGTGGTCGTGGCTACGTACCCGCATCAGCGCGTATTCATACAGAAGAAGACGAGCGTCCAATTGGTCGTTTGCTTGTTGATGCTACGTTTAGCCCAGTAGATCGTATTGCTTACAATGTTGAAGCAGCACGTGTTGAACAGCGTACGGATTTAGACAAGCTCGTTATTGATATGGAAACAAACGGTACGCTTGATCCTGAGGAAGCGATCCGTCGTGCAGCAACAATTCTTGCTGAGCAATTGGATGCATTCGTAGATCTACGTGATGTACGAGTTCCTGAAGAGAAAGAAGAAAAGCCAGAGTTCGATCCAATCCTGCTGCGTCCTGTAGACGATCTTGAACTAACTGTTCGCTCTGCTAACTGTTTGAAAGCAGAAGCGATCCATTACATCGGTGATTTGGTGCAGCGCACTGAGGTTGAGCTTCTTAAGACTCCTAACCTTGGTAAAAAATCTTTGACTGAGATCAAAGACGTGCTGGCTTCACGTGGTTTGTCGTTAGGTATGCGCTTGGAAAACTGGCCGCCAGCGTCAATCTCTGAAGATTAATCAGATACTGATTACTTAGTTAGAAGGATTAGGTCATGCGCCATCGTAAGAGTGGTCGTCAACTCAATCGTAACAGCAGCCATCGTAAAGCGATGTTTAGCAATATGGCAAGCTCTTTAGTTACTCATGAAGTAATTAAAACTACTTTGCCTAAAGCAAAAGAGTTGCGCCGCGTTATTGAGCCATTGATTACCCTAGCAAAGATTGACAGTGTTGCTAACCGTCGTCTTGCTTTCGCCCGCACTCGTAATAACGAAGTTGTAGCGAAATTGTTTACTGAATTAGGTCCACGTTTTGCAGCTCGTGCTGGCGGTTACACTCGTATTATGAAATGCGGTGTACGTACAGGTGATAAAGCTCCTATGGCTTATATCGAGTTAGTTGATCGCCCTGAGACAGTTGTTGAAGACGCTGCTGAATAAGCAAGTTTCTTTGATTTTAAAAAAAACCAGACCTTGTCTGGTTTTTTTTTGTGTTTTATTCAGTGATCTTGGTAGACCTGCCGGCTTTGAAGCGCTGTGGGTGTTGGCTACGCTCGTTCAGTCCAATCAGATAGTAGATCTATGTTCAGGGCATTTACTCCCTTCTCGCAGGCGCGCATCTTTAATGACTTTGGGTATATAAATGACGCTGAGATAAAGTGCAGGACTTTATCAAGAGGTTCATTTGTTCTTGAGTTTGAACCATATGCTCGTTGCGACTTTCTCGCATATCGGTGATTATTTTTTCCAGCGGTATCTCTTTAGACATGCTCTGCATCGCCATTTCTGCAATTAAGGTTCCAGTCCGTCCAACCCCTGCTCGACAATGGATAATAGGTAAGCATTTATCTGGGTTTGAAAATGAACGACTGTTTTTGTATGCCTTTTTCATTGTTGCACTTTCGCTGAGTACTTTTTGTGCTAATTCTTTTAAAGCTTCAGCGCTAATTGCCTGATGATCTTGCCAGTTTTCTACATGGATCATGGGAATCGTTATTGTTTTGCCTTCTTTTTGGTTATGAATACTTAAGTCATAAACGAAAGAAGTTAAATGCCTACTAAAATGAACTTCTTCTCTTCGCGTGCTTGAAACTCTATAATCACCATATTGCATTGTTTCTAAATGATAATTTGGCATTATTTTTTCCATTAAATACGGCGCGTTCTCTGCGTCTTCTTGCGTTTTTTTGATTTCTTCAGGTGAACTTAAAATACAAAGTAAAGTGGCTCTGTTTTCATAAAGCATGCCTAGATGAGATTCTATTTGAGATGGGCGTGGGTATTGGCAAGCAATGGCAATAGGTTGCATGCCTATCTTTATTCTATTGGCATTTAAAGCCTTATCTACAATCGTTTCTTTTCGACATAAGATATTTTTAAACCGATGAGTTTCCTCTGAATACGGTTCATATAAACCCGGCGAATGTTTTGGGCTGCTTTTTTGACTCAGATTTTGAATATATTGATAGAATTCATTCGCTTGATCTTCTGAGGTAAAACAAATCTTTTTTGTTGGATGAGGACTTTGTGCTTTTTTTGGGGGAATCATCGCGCTTGCCCCTCTTTCTTTGTCTTTTTGAGAAGGGGAGGGGGGGCGATTCTCTGGGATATCAGAAGATGCACCTGCACTCGCCGTATATCCTGAACTGGAAGCGCCCCTGTCTTCAGGTGCCAATGCTTTTAATTTATCGACATATTTTGAAAGAGTTGCTTTGATTAAGGATAAGTTTTGACTTGCCTCACTCGATAAAGTCCCTTCCGATAGTGTTATCTCTAAACGTGGCAATAATGTGGATGGCTTTATGTGCGTTTCTTTAACAAATTGAATGATCCCTTTTAGCTGATTTGCTTCTGTTTCTTTTGGTTTTATGTGTATAAAGAGGCTCTTTATTTGTTCTAGGCTGAGAGGGCTTGGATTGATAGGGTTCATATGCATTACTCATTATTATTTGCCCTAGGAAACTCTGGCCGTTTGGCTGCATTTCCAAAGTTTAATTACGCAAGTCATGGTTTCAGGTGCTTTGCGACCTTACCGCTTAACTGCATCTTTAAATATCGCGGGCATAATGACAATTGAATTTCTCATTTCATTTATAGGCGGCTGTGTTTCTCGCTTTTAAGCTTTTCCTGGATATTATCCATTTAAAGTGTTTAAAATAAGCAGTTCGATTAAAATGCCCTCACAAATGCCTATTTTTACAAAAAGAGAGAAAAAAGCCTTGCCAAGATTTAAAAGCTCCCTATAATGCCGCCTATCGACACGAAGCGGCTCGCATAAGGTGTTTAGCTTAAAATCGAAGAAGTAA
>CAMRDW010000065.1 GCA_947041315.1 uncultured Enterovibrio sp. | reverse complement strand
ACCCGTCACCCACACCCCTTTACAAGCAACAGGTATATTTCAAAGACAACTTGGCTGAAGTGATACAGCCAAGCTTTGTCTGTATATCAAAAAAAAGACGTAAAAATTTATTTAAGCAATAGACAAACGTTCCTCTTTTGTACGTCCCACATAAACATTCACACCGAAAACGAAAGATGTAAATCCAAGCGACCATAACCAAAATGGTAAAATCGCCATAGAAATGGCATATCCAATCAGGGTTGCACTGAAAACACCGATTAAACCTGGGATCAAAAAGCTGTGGTTTAAAACGTATTTTCCTATGCGTGTTGTGCCGGAGCGATCAAAAGTAATTGCAGCTAAATCAGAAGGATAAAAAGGAAAAAAGAAGTAAGCATAGCAAGCGGGGAGCACCCCGACTAAAACTTCACTCGGAATGCCAAGTGCAAAACCTAACGGAAGCATAATCGTCAGTACAGCCGCTTGGCTTTTTAAGAACACAGAAGAAGCAAACATCGCAAGGGCAAAAGTCCAAGGATGCGTTTTAACCAGATCTTCAACCAAGCTGATAATATATGGCTTATTAAATGAAATAATGGTGTCGCTCATCCATGCAATACCAAAAATGATAATGACAGCGCTCATACCTGCGATAAAAACGTTTGTTTTCACTATTTTTTTGGGGTCAACCTGGGTCGTTAATAAAATGACAGCCCCAACAGAAAGCATCAAAAATTGAAGCGCGGTGGAGGTTTTGACCCCATCAGGAAGTAACGCCAGATCTTTTCCAAACATGGCAACAAAAATGACACCTAAAATTCCGAACAAAAAGACAGCAAGACCTTGTTTTGCTTTTTTATTTTCGATTTCAAGCTTCTCCTTTGAAACGCTTTTACCCTGAAAGCTCGCTTGCTCAAGAAGTTGCGCTTTAAACAAAGGATCTTCACAGCGTTTTAAAAATGCCGGATCTTCATTTAAATTCAAGCCTCGACTCAAGCTCCAGGTCGCCGCAAGCAAAACACCCGAGAGTGTCGCGGGCACGGTCACCATCAGGAGATCAGCTAAAGAAATGGATAAATTATTCGTCGCCGCCGTCGCCATCACAACCGCCGAAGCGGCAGCGATAGGGCTTGCCGTGATCCCCATTTGAGAAGCAACAGACGAGATGGCCATGGCGCGTTCGGGGCGAATTCCTCGTTTAATGCTGACATCGTAAATAACAGGCAATAAAGGATAAACAGAGTGCCCCGTACCCACCAGCATGGTGAGGGTGTAAGTACACAATGGCCCTAAAAAAACAATTTTCGAGGGGTGTTTTCTGAGGAGTTTTTCCGCATATTCGACCAGTAAATTTAAGCCTCCAGTCGCTTCAAGGGTTGCAGAAGCGGCAACCACGGCCAAAATTATCAACATGACTTCAATGGGAGGCTGACCAGGCGCGACACCAAAAGCAAAGCTTAAAACAGACACCCCTAAACCACCGAGCAGTCCAAAAGCAATCCCACCATAACGGATCCCAACAAAAATGACCGCAAGCAACAACAACATATGAATGTAAAACACACTAAGTCCCTCTGTGCAAAAGGGTGTATTTTATTGATCTTGGAAAACGAATAATCTGACATTCACTGAAGTTATCTTTAAAGGATTTTCTTTTCTCTTTCTTTTTGTACTCACTCGGAAAAAATACGAAACAATCCGTATTTCAAAAAAGAGGAGGAACATCGACATCAAGCATAAAAATCATTGCGTGATGCGCCACATTTATTATTAAATGAAGAGGCGCTTGAGACGTAAAGCTTGACGATGCGACACCGTCGCCTTTGACGCACTGCGCCCAATCACATAGTCCATCTATGCTCTAAGGCTTCACTCATTTGACACAGGCGCGCATCTTCAAGTGTCTTGGGTATATGCCAATACAAAAATAATGCTTCAAATAAAAGGCGCTTTCATGTTGCACAATATATATAAAGGGTGGCGGATCATCGCAACCGCGTTAGCCTTTGTTCTTTTTGGCGTCGGTGGTTTTTTTTTGAGCTTTATTCTTTTTCCTATATTGGCTTGCTCAAAAGCAAGTCAAAAGACAAAAGAACGCCGCGTACAAAAGGCGATTCAAAAAAGCTTTAAGCTTTTTATTCTTTTCATGAAACATGCGAAGCTGCTCGATTATAAATTTACAGGGCTTAAAAAACTGCAAAAAGACAAAAACTGCTTAATCGTGGCCAATCACCCAAGCTTGATTGATTATGTGCTTATTGCCTCAGAGCGCCCACAATGCGATTGCATTGTAAAAGCCGAAATCTGGAATAATCCCTTAATAAGGCGCGTCGTTAAAGCGGCGGGATACATCCCCAACCAAGCCCCTGAAGATTTAATCTCACGTTGTGCTCAACGTTTCGCTGAAGGCAATGTGTTGCTGCTTTTTCCTGAAGGCACGCGTTCAACCCCAGGAAAACCTTCAAAATTACAACGTGGGGCGGCCCAAATCGCGGTTCGCACTCAAACGGACATACGCGTCGTTCATATTTCAGTGACACCCCGTGTTTTAACCAAAGAAAATCGCTGGTATCATGTTTCAAACTCACGGCCCTTTTTTCATATTGAAGTTAAAGGTAAAATAAAAAAAAGCTCATTCATTCAAGAGAATACAACCGATACGGTTTTAGCTAGACGTCTCAATGAGCGCCTACAAAATGCATTGTTCCTTGAGGATGCAAATACCGCGCGTCCACCTTTAAAACAAAGAAGAACACCTTGAAAAACTTAGAAAACGAAATCAAACAATTGATCATCGATTCTCTTAACTTAGAGGATCTCACCATAAATGACATCGACACCCAAAGCCCTTTATTTGGTGAAGGATTAGGCCTTGATTCCATTGATGCACTAGAGCTTGGCCTTGCTATAAAAAAAACCTACAACGTCACGCTTAATCCTGACGACACTCAAACCCGTGAACACTTCACCTCTGTCGAGAGCTTGTCTCTCTTTATCGCAAAAAACAAAGCTTAAATAACCATGAATGACTTAAACGCCTCCCCCATTTTCGAACAAGTCCGTGACGCGCTGATTGAACTTTTTGAACTCGATCCTGACGTCATCACTCTGGATGCAAATCTTTATCAAGATCTTGATCTTGATAGTATTGATGCGGTTGATTTGGTCGTTTACTTGCAAAACCTGACAGGAAAGAAAATAAAACCCGATGCCTTTAAAGCCGTACGAACGGTGCAAGATGTCGTGGATGCGGTGAGCCATTTACTTGCTAAAAGTGAATGACCACACTTCGCTTGCTCACCGGGGCCTTTCTCTTTGCTTATCCTCTTGCAGTATTTGCGGGGTTAACCTATTGGGGAATGGCACCTCTTACCCTGATCCTTCTTGTTTTATTTCTTGCAAGAATGGGCGCGAGCTTTTTTTCAAACATCCTTCGTGGTCAAGCTTCTAAAACGCCTGTTATTTTGGGTCCTTTAAAACATCTTTCTCTGTATACAGGCATGCTTGGCGTCATCTTGGTGTCTTTCAGTGTTCTTTTTAAAGACGCGGCGTGGTTTCTTTATTATCCTGTGGCCGTTAACGCCACTCTGTTGTGCATTTTTGCTTTTAGCCTAGGGCAACCCAAAAGCCTGGTTGAACAATTGGCTCGTCTTCAAGAGCCTGATTTAAATTCAAAAGCCATTGCCTACACCCGAAAAGTAACCCAAGTTTGGTGCCTCTTTTTTGCTTTCAATGGCCTTGTCGCTTGGGCAAGCTGTTTTATGCCTTTGTTTTATTGGACCTTGTATAACGGTTTTATCAGTTATTGTCTTATCGGGCTTCTTTTTGCCATCGAATTTTTTATCCGAAAAAAGGTGCATGTCTCATGAGGGAATTCCTCCCGTTAAACAGACTTCTTTTGGGTTCTCGCGTCCCTTCTCATCCCGTCGCATTTTTTAAAAATACGCAAGTCTCCTGGGGAGAATTAACGCAAGATGTCAAGGCCCTCACTTTCATATTAAAAGCGCATCCCGCCAAAGTCTGGGCTTTGGCTTTTGAGGACAGCTACCTTTTTACGGTCGCCTTTTTTGCCCTTTGTCACAGTGAGAAATCCCTTGTTTTACCCGGGAATTTACAAGTGTCCGCCTTAAAAGAGCGCGTGCATCATTGTGATGGGATCTTGCATGACGCACAAATTGTTGTCCCAAAAAATCAACATACCTTGACCTTACCGCTCAGTGAAAATACCGAGAGCCCTTTTGAGCAAGACCCCCTTCAAGCCTTCAACCAGATTGATTTAACCCTCTATACCTCAGGTTCAAGTGGAGAACCCAAAGCCATCCGCAAAACCCTTTTTCAATTACAAGCAGAACTGAGCCAATTAGAGTCACTTTGGGGCGGGCGTCTTGAAGAGACTCGTATCCAGAGCACCGTTTCGCATCAACATATCTACGGCTTGCTGTTTAGAGTGCTTTGGCCTTTGTGTGCTGGACGGCCCTTTTCACGTTTTGATTTAGTCTATTTAGAACAAATGAACACAAACGCGAATCAAAAAACCTCCTTAATCACAAGCCCCGCCTTGCTTAAACGTCTTTTCGAGCCAGCATCTAAAGCCTATTGCGCCGTTTTTTCATCCGGTGGACCTTTGCCTTTTCTCGCCTCGAAACAAACCCAAGCCTGTTTGGGTGTCACACCGATTGAAGTGTATGGCAGTACAGAAACAGGTGGGATTGGTTTTAGAACGCAAACAAACCCCAATACACCTTGGGCATTTTTTAAAGGGATCGGTGCGCGTCTTGATGAAAAAGGATGCTTGGTTTTGCTCTCCCCTTATATTGACGTTTCCAAAGAATATCAAACAAACGATCTGTGTGTTTTACTTAGCCCTTTTGAATTTGAAATAAAAGGACGGGCTGACAGGGTCGTGAAAATTGAAGAAAAACGCGTTTCTTTGTCTGAAGTTGAACTGCGTTTATGCCAAAATCCCTGGATCCTTGATGCCGCTGCCACGCCCTTGATAACAGAAAAACGACACATGATCACCGCCGTTTTGATTTTGTCGGATGAAGGAAAAAAAGAACATTCCCGCTTAGGCCATGGAAAATTTAAGCTCGCCTTACGTCAATCCCTGAAGACCTGGCTAGAGGCCAACGCCATACCAAGGAAATGGCGCATCGTCGAAGAAATCCCTCAAAATAATCAAGGGAAACGAAAAGACAAAGAGATTGAAGCCTTATTCACTCGGTAAAAAACAGGAAAATATGAAACGCGAACCCAGGTTAATCCGTGTGCAAACCCAAGAGCACAGCGCCAACCTCAAACTAAAAATAAACAGCGAGCTTGAAGATTTTAAAGGGCACTTTGAAGGCTTTCCCATTTTTCCTGGGGTGAGACAAATTGATCTGGCTCTTTTATATGCAAAAAGATATTTAGCCATCAAAGGGGATTTTTCTGGAATGGAATCGATTAAATTTCAAAACCCCATTCTACCGGATGCCATCGTCTCTTTGACTTTAACTTGGCACCCTGAAAAAAGCGTCCTTCATTTTATTTATCAATCACAAAAGACGCCGCATGCTTCTGGGCGTATTTTACTTTGTGAACAAAAATGAACGGGTATTCTCCTTGCTTTTTGATCCCCTGCTATAACCACGGTCCTTCCCTTGAAAGCATCATCAAAACACTGACATTCTTTTCTCTCCCTCTCATCATTGTGGATGATGGCAGCGAGGAGGAGACCCGAAATGACATCGCGCACATTGCATTAAAGTACGGTGTTTTCGTTTTAACGCTCAAAGAAAACCAAGGAAAAGGCGGGGCTTTGATAGCGGGCATAGAAAAAGCCCTTTCACTGGGTTTTACCCATGCATTTCAAATCGATGCAGACGGACAACATGATCTTCAATGCGTCCAGTCGTTTCTAAAAGCCGCAGAAGAACATCCAAACGCCTTGATTTCAGGCTGCCCTATTTATGATGATTCCATTCCAAAATCAAGACTTTATGGTCGTTACATTACCCATTTTTGGGTCGCGATTGAAACCTTGAGTCTCTCGCTCAAAGACAGTATGTGTGGATTTAGAATGTATCCGCTTGCCCAAACGTGGAAGGTCATGCAAGAAAATCACATCGGCAAACGCATGGATTTTGACACAGAGATCATGGTGCGCCTTTATTGGGATGAATGTGATATTGAATTTATTGATGTTAAAGTCATTTATCCTGAAAACGGCATTTCTCATTTTAATGCCGTCAAAGACAACATCAAGATCAGCAAAATGCATTCTCGCCTTTTTTTTGGAATGCTCCTTCAGATCCCCCACTTATTGTCCATAAAAGCCAAACGGAAAAAAAAAGAGCGAATAAAACAAACACGGGGTAATCCCACGCTCCATGAGCCTTATGCCCCTGAACCAAGGCCGAACCTTGTAAAAGACGCACTCCATCGCGCAGCAGCCCCCCCAAAGCATTGGTCTTCCCAAAAAGAGCAAGGCTCCAAACTCGGAATCGATATTCTCCTGCTTGCCTATAAACACCTTGGAAAACAAGCTTTTAGCTTGATTCTTAAACCCGTTATCTTTTATTATTGCCTCAGAGCCAATGCCCCAAAAAAAGCATCAGAGGATTTCCTTGAAAAATACCGCGCCTATGCCGCCTTAAATGCATTCCCTCTTCCTGAAAAGTTAAGCACTTACCAACATTTTTTATCCTTTGGGGAAACCTTGTTAGACAAGCTGGCCGCTTGGCAAGGAGACATTGACGATGACAAGCTCACTCTTCAAGGAAGTGAGTACTTTCATGACACCGTTAAAAAGAAAAAAGGCGGCGTCATCATTGGCTCTCACCTTGGAAACATCGAGCTTTGTCGCGCTTTAGGACGAAAACACACCCAAGTCAAAATCAATGCCTTGGTGTTCACCGAGCACGCAAAACGATTTCAACGCACAATGGAAAAGATAAACCCTCAAGCCTGTGTAAACCTGATTTCGGTTTCTCATTTAGGCGTTGAAACGGGCATTTTACTTCAAGAGAAAATAGATCAAGGTGAATGGATTGTTATTGTGGGTGATCGCACCTCTGTCACACAAGAAAGTCGCGTTATCATGGCCGATTTTTTAGGGCAACCCGCGCCTTTTCCTCAAGGCCCTTTTATTTTGGCCGCCTTGTTGAAAGCCCCTGTTTTTCTTCTTTTTGGCTTGCGTGAGAAAAAAGGCAAACACGCGCATTTTAATGTTTATTTTGAACCCTTTGATGATCCCATTATTTTACCTCGTCATGCCCGTCAAAATGCATTAGAAAACACCGTTGCACGTTACGCAGCACGATTAGAACATTACGTCCAAAAAGATCCATTGCAATGGTATAACTTTTTTCATTTTTGGACATTATCGAGCAAAGACAATGACAGAAACTAAGCCTTTTTCCCTTACTGAAGCCCCTCTCATTTTTGGTGAGCGCTCACTCACAATCGAATGTGTCGTCAAGATAGCCAAAGGTGCAAAAGCCGCCCTAAACCCGTCAGAAACCTTTCACACAAAAATAGAAAAAGGCGCCCAGTTCTTAGCCCGTCTTTTAAAAGAAGAGGGGGTGATTTACGGCGTCACCACAGGGTATGGTGACTCTTGTACAGTCCCAATACCTGGGGACCTTCTCCATGAACTCCCCTTACAGCTCACTCGGTTTCATGGATGCGGGCTGGGTGAAAACCTGAGCCATGAACAAAGCCGCGCCGTGTTGGCCACCCGTTTAAATTCCCTGACACAAGGGTATTCAGGTGTCAGCCTGACATTGCTCAAGCAACTTCTTGTTTTTATCAACCTCGATATTTCCCCTCGCATCCCTCAAGAAGGGTCCGTTGGGGCGAGCGGTGATTTAACCCCCTTATCTTATCTGGCAGCCGCCTTGATTGGAGAGCGTGACGTTATCTATAAAGGGGAAATCCGTCCAACCAAGGCGGTATTTGAAGAGCTCAACCTTCAAGCCATCAGGTTAAAACCCAAAGAAGGTTTGGCCTTAATGAATGGCACCTCCGTGATGACCGCTTTGGCCTGCCTTGCGTTTAAGCGCGCAGATTATCTTGGAAAAATAGCCACACGCATCACCGGAATGGTTTCTCTTGCCATGCAAGGCAACGATTTCCATTACGATGAGGCCTTGTTTTTAGTCAAGCCTCACCGAGGACAACAAGAAATCGCTCGCCGTCTTCGTGAAGATTTACAAAGCAATCACCCTCCAAAAAACAGTGCTCGCCTTCAAGACCGTTATTCATTACGTTGTGCGCCGCATGTTATTGGTGTCCTCCAAGATACCTTACCTTGGGCGCGTCAAATGATAGAAAACGAGCTGAACAGTGCCAATGACAACCCCATCATTGATGGCGAAAATGAGCGGGTATTGCACGGTGGGCATTTTTATGGCGGACACATTGCTATGTCGATGGACAGCCTAAAAACGGCCATTGCCAATATCGCCGATCTCCTTGACCGGCAAATGGCCCAATTGATGGATTACAAATTCAACAATGGCCTTCCATTGAATCTCACAGGGGCAACAGGGCCGCGTCAATCAATTAATCACGGTTTTAAAGCTGTACAAATTGCCATTTCAGCTTGGACGGCTGAAGCCTTAAAACACACCATGCCCGCCAGTGTTTTCTCTCGTTCAACAGAATGCCATAACCAAGATAAAGTCAGCATGGGCACCATTGCCGCGCGAGATTGTTTACGCATTCTACAACTGACCGAACAAGTGGCCGCTGCCAGCTTGTTAGCCGCCACCCAAGCCTTGGAGCTGCGCACCCTGCAAGGGGAGCTGAAAATAGACAATCTCAGTCCTTCTCTTTATGAAATGACACAAGACATTCGCACTCAATTTGATTTTCTTGTCGAAGACCGTCCTCTTGAAGAGGATCTACGTCAATGCATCGCTTTGATACAAAATGAGGCATGGAGCCTTTACACATGAAAAAAGACACCTTAACAGCCCAAGCAAATCTTCTGACCGCCTTTCAAGATGCAGATCCTATGGGGGTTATTTTTCACGGCAACTATTTTCGCTATTTTGAAGAAGCGCGCCGCCGCATGATGGAAAAAATCGATTACGGCTATAAGGCCATGCAAGAATCCGGTTATCTTTGGCCCATTATCGAAACCAAAGTACGGTACGTGAAACCCGTGCGTTTTGATCAAAAAATAAACATCACGGCCACCTTGGTTGAATATGAAAATCGACTTCGAATTGATTATTTGATCATCGACACGGACACAGGCCTGCGTTTAACCAAAGGGCAAACCACACAAGTGGCCGTTTCCATTCACGATCAACAAATGTGCTTTGTTTCACCGCGCCTATTTAAAGACAAACTTGAGGCCTACTTTCATGCTCAATAGAGGTTGGATTTTCGCAATGGTCTTTTTTTTGTGTAACAGCAGTGCGGTTTCTGCTTTTACGCTGCCAGACTTGCAAGAACACTTAGGAAACTCGGCGTTCGTTCGGGGGGATTTTACCCAAACAAAAGAGCTTGAGATGCTCAATGCCCCCTTAATATCAAAAGGGATTTTCGTGCGCCATGAAACGAAAGGGCTTTTATGGCAACAAATGTCCCCTTTTTCTGTCATTTTGATTTTGTCGGACAAACACGTCATACAAAAAATTCAAGGACAAAAAAAAGAAGTGCTTCAAGCAAAAGACAACCCGCTTCTCTTTTATTTCAGCACCTTATTTTTAGACCTCTTCACTGGAAATACGCGCGCTTTATCCAGCCAATTCTCAATGCAACTTAAAGGGCACGAAAAAGCCTGGTCCCTCACCTTAACCCCCAAAAAATCGCCCTTAAATAAAGTCTTCAAATACATTGTTCTTTCGGGGGCAGAGCAAATACAAGCGTTTATTTTACAAGAAAAAAGAGGCGATAAAACACGCATTGATTTTAAAAATGTATCCAGAACGCCCGCCATATTAACCCAAGAGGAACACCGTGCGTTCGAAGATTAATGCCTTCATTTGGCTTGCCTGTCTCACGCTTTTGGTCGGCACCGCGCTTTGGCGTCATCCTGAAAATACGCCTCTCATTGACAGCAATATATTGAATCTTTTGCCAAAAAATGAGACCCATCCATTTGCACAACGCGCCTTTAACGAGGTTGCGCAAGAAATGGAAGACCAAGTGCTCTTTCTCATCAGCCATCCAAAAGAAGAAAACGCCCTTGACGCGGCCAAAGCGTTTTCAAATACCCTCTCCACACAGCCTTTTTTTGAGCGTATTTCAACCGGGGTATCCAAAGAGCAAGAGGAGGCATTCAGTTCTTTTTTTGCAAAAGCCAAAGCCCAGCTTTTAACGCCAGAACAAAAAGAAAGAATCAAACTAACCCCCTCATTGCAAACAAGCCAAGTCATTAAAGCCCTTTATAACCCCTTTTCAGGGGTGACAGGCGCAGAGCTTTCGCAAGATCCTTTTTTGCTCTTTCGCGAATATTTGCAAGAAATGAACACCCAAAATAAGCGCTTTTCAATCAAGGACGGATTTCTTGTACGCACCGACGACTCTCAATCGTATGTCTTGGTGCGAGGGCATTTATCAGGCTCAGCTTACAACTTAAAAATACAAGAAAATATTCCCGCGTTGCTTCAAATAGAAAAAGACACAGAGCGCAATTTTTCCGTAAAAATACACCACACAGGGGTTCTTTTTTACGCCGCTTTTGGAGCGAAAAGCGCGAAAGATGAGATCACAAGCATTGGGCTCGGCTCGATTGTCGGCATTTTATTGCTTGTTTTGATTGTTTATCGAAGCCTTCTTCCCCTTGGCTTGTCTCTTCTTTCTATCGGGACAGGGATACTTTGCGCTTTTTGTGTTTGCTTGATGGTTTTTGGACAAATACATCTTTTCAGTCTTGTGATTGGCGCAAGCTTGATTGGGGTTTCCATTGATTATGCCTTTCATTACTTGACAGAGCGATTGCTGGTCGGTGAGACATGGAACCCTCAAAATGGACTTAAAAATATCTTTATTCCGATGACGTTTGGCCTTCTCTCTACGATCATCGCGTATTTCAGTATGCTTGTAGCGCCTTTTCCTGGCCTTCAACAATTGGCCGTTTTTTCAGGTGCAGGTCTTATCGGGGCGTATCTTTGCGTAATATGTTGGTACCCTCTTTTGGCGGCAAAACCCACCGCAAATAAACCCTTGCCTTTGCAAAAGCTTCAAAATGCATACCTTCTTTTATGGACGAGAAAAGACGTAAAATGGGGGGCCACCAGCGCGGCTTTTTGTTTTGCGATTTTAGGATTGGGCTTGGCTCATTTCAACGACGACATCAAGCAACTTCAATCGTTACCCCCTTCTCTTTCTCAGCAAGATGCACGAATACAAGAAATAACAGGCCTAAGTCAAAGCCAGCCCATGTTGCTCGTCACAGGCGAAAACGAACAAGCCCTCTTAAAAAACATGTCCGATTTATCAGGGTCTCTTAAAGCCTTGGTGGCGGAAGGCGCGATTTCTGGATACCAGAGCCTGAGCGATTTTATCCCCCCCATCGATGAGCAAAAAAAGAATTGGGATTTAGTCCAACACCTTTATCAAAAAGAAGCAAAAGCCTTGGCCTTAACGCTGGGTCTACAAGAAACACCCCGCTTTAGCGCCCCGTTTGTTCCGCTTTTACCTGAGGCATTTTTAAGCTCTTTGGCAGGCCAAGCTTTCGCCCCTTTATGGCTTGGGAAAAACGAAACAGAAAAAAACACTCATCCGGAAAAATCGCTTTATGCTGGGGTTATTTTGTTGCAAGAGGTCACGCGTTTTCCTGCCATTCAAACCCTTACCAAAGACGCCCCACATGTAACACTTTTAAATAAAACCCAAGAGATCTCTTCACTTTTTGGCCAATACAGAAAAAAAATTGGGCAATTAATGGGGGGCGCCTTCTTTCTTATTCTTTTCGTGCTCGGTTTGCGCTTTGGTTTTAAACGCGCTTGTTTTATCTTAATGCCCCCTCTTTTGGCAGTGGGCGCAGCATTTGGGGCCGGCGCCCTCAGCCCCGCGCCCATGAATTTATTTAACCTTCTCGGGCTCTTTTTAGTGCTTGGAATAGGAATTGATTACAGTTTATTTTTTGCGGAGCAAAAAGACAGTCGACAGGCTTTGTTTGCCAATACACTGGCGGCCAGCACGAGCATGCTTTCTTTTGGTTTACTTTGCTTCAGTAACACGCAAGCCATTCACAGTTTTGGTCTCACCGTCCTTTTTGGGATCGCTGTCGCCTGGTTTTTATCCCCTCTCGCCATTTGGAAACACAAAACACCATGCAACACTCTTATTTGCTCTCATTAAAATATCTTTTATTGGCTTTGTCTCTCACAGGCTGCGCTGCATTTCCAAAATACAGCTTTGTTAAAGTTAAAATCGCACCAGACACGTCTGTTTCTTTACCGACACCCGCTCAATTAGGGCGCACCATCAGCGCTCAACAGCTTATCACTGCAAATTGGAAAGGAAAGACACAGTCTTTGTCAGTGCATTTAAAAGCCTTCAAAGAGAATGTTATCTTGATTGGGTTAACGACATGGGGAAACCGCATTTTCACATTGAAATATTCCAAAGAAGATTTAAAAGAAGAGTCCATCACTGGCATAGATTCATTATTACCCGATGGAGAAAAAGTCTTACTCAATATGATGTTGGCACTTTGGCCAGAAGCCAGTTGGAAAGCACCATTAAGCCGCATTGGCTGGAGTTTGGTCGACAGTGAAAAGAGTCGCGTCTTGTTTGATAATAAAGGAGAAATCGTTATCAAAATCAGCTACAGCGAACCACTGGAATTAGGCCGAACGCCACGTTTAATCACCATCAATCATACCCGCGACAAATATCAACTTGTCATCAACACCGTTAATTAATAGGCCTTCCATTTTTAAGATGAAAACACCCCTTTTACCTTCACCTCCTGTGTACATTCATGGGTGTGCGCTTCATTGCGCTTTGGGCGATGATCCCCATCAAATTAAGCATGCATTGCAGTCTGGAGTCAGCTTTGGAATGAACGGGGCCCTCTTTTTATTAAACGATAAAAGCCAAGTGATCGTAGGGCGAGCGCAAGAAGGTCTCCCCTGCATCCCTTCTCGTTTTACACATCAAAATACACGCAATAACCAATTGGCTTACAGTGTGTTAAAACAAATCACCCAAGAAATACAGCAGGCTAAAAACAAGTATGGATCTGACAAAATTGCCGTGATTGTCGGCTCTAGCACCTCTGGAATTTCTGACGGTGAAAAGGCCCTCATACACCATGTAGAGCAAGGCGAGCTGCCTGAAGATTACGATTATTATCAACAAGAACTCATTAATCTGGCTGATTTTGTTCAAGATTATTTCGGACTGACCGGGTTAGCCTACACCACTTCCACGGCCTGCTCATCCAGTGGACGCGCTTTTATTTCAGCACAGCGCCTCCTTAAAAGTGGCATGGCAAAAGCGGTGCTTGTCGGTGGCGTCGATACTTTGTGCCAACTCACGCTCAATGGTTTTCATGCCCTTGATTCTCTCTCGTTTACGCCTTGCATTCCTTTTCAAAAAGGCAGAAAAGGGATCAATATCGGCGAAGGGGCAGCCTTTATGCTACTCAGTCTTGAAAAGCCCAATACAAAAAGCCCTATCGCGCTTTTAGGTGTCGGTGAAAGTTCTGATGCCTATCATATTTCAGCCCCAGATCCAGAAGGATGCGGAGCTGAAAAAGCCATGCGAAATGCCTTGGACGACGCGCATTTAAGCCCTTCTGATGTCGGGTATATTAACGCTCACGGCACGGCAACGCCCCTCAACGATGCAATGGAGTCGAAAGCCATTTATCGTGTGTTTGCTCAAAGCGCCCCCGTCAGCTCGACTAAATCCCTTACAGGGCACACCCTTGGAGCAGCCAGTGCAATAGAGGCTTGCATTTGCTGGCATATTTTGAACGCAGATTTAAACTTACCCGCCCCTCTTTTACAAAAGAGCATTGACCCAGAACTCGACCCCATTCGCTTAGTACAAGCAAATGAAAAATTGACCAAAAGGGTTATTTTGAGCAATTCGTTTGCTTTTGGCGGAAACAATGTCTCCCTTATTTTTGGAACAGATAACCCATGCTCCCCTTAATACACACCCTCCTCCCACATAAACCGCCCATGATTTTGTTAGATAGGTTAATAGATGTGGGAGCAGAACATGTTCACTGCAGGCTCACCGCTCAAAAAAAATGCCTGTACTTTGATCATAAAATCAATGCAATTCCAGCCTGGTTTGGAATAGAATTTATGGCTCAAACCCTTGCATGCTGGTCAGGTTTTCACGCGTTGAAAGAAAAAAAAACGCCCTCTGTCGGCTTTTTACTTGGAACTCGGCGATATAAAAGCAATTGCAGTGCATTTCCAGAAGGTGCCGTCCTTGATATCCACGCAACACGTTTAATGCAAAGCGAAGGGATTGCTGCTTTTTCTTGTCGTATAGAAGAAAATACAGTTGAAATCGCAAGCGCGCAGTTGACCGCATACATTCCTTCAGAAGATAAACTTCACAAAATGGGGTACAAACCCAAATGATCACACAAGATATTCTGGTAACAGGGGCAAGCAAAGGGATAGGCCAAGCCATCGCCATCCAGCTCGCCAAAGATGGATTTAACCTTATCGTTCATTATGGAAAAAACCAAAAAGGGGCAAAAGAAACATTAAGTAAAATAGAAAGACAAGGTGGAAAAGGACGTCTTTTATCTTTCGACATTTCAAACCGACAAGAATGCAAATATGTTTTGGAAGCCGACATTCAAAAACACGGCGGGTATTATGGCGTGGTCAACAATGCAGGGATCACAGCAGACACCGCATTCCCAGCGATGACAGAAAACGAATGGGACAAAGTAATACACACCAATCTCGACGCCTTTTATAACGTCCTTCATCCTTGCATTATGCCGATGATCCAGCGCCGCCGAGGAGGACGCATTATCACAATGGCGTCCGTTTCAGGTCTTGTGGGAAATCGCGGCCAAACCAATTACAGTGCATCAAAAGCAGGGATCATCGGTGCCACAAAAGCCTTGGCCATCGAACTTGCAAAGCGCAAAATAACAGTCAATTGCATCGCTCCCGGTCTGATTGACACCGGCCTCATTGAAGAACATGTCAAAGAACATGCCTTACCACAAGTGCCTCTTCAACGCATGGGCACACCAGAAGAAGTCGCAGGACTTGCAAGCTATTTAATGTCCGATATGGCCGGATACATTACCCGACAAGTGATATCAATCAATGGAGGCATGGTATGACCTCGCGCGTGGTCATTACCGGAATGTCCGGCGTTACCGCACTGGGGATGAACTGGAAAGACATTCAAATCAAGCTTAAAAGCATGAAAAGTGCGGTTCGTCATATGCCTCATTACGCCCAATACGACGGTTTAAATACACAGCTTGCCGCCCCCATAGACTCTTTTTCATTGCCGCCTCATTATCCACGCAAAATGGTGCGAGGCATGGGGCGTGTCGCTCAGCTTTCAACGGTTGCCACAGAAAATGCGTTAAAGCAAAGCGGACTTTTAGAGCATCCCGTCCTCACCAATGGCGAAACAGGAATAGCCTATGGCTCCTCAAGTGGGAGCACCAAGGCTATCGGAGCCTTTGGTGTGATGTTAAATGAAAAAACAACCAAAGCCATCACCGGCACAACCTACCTTCAAATGATGCCACACACAACGGCCGTCAATGTCGGACTTTTTTTTGGTCTAAAAGGGCGAGTGATCCCCACCAGCAGTGCCTGCACATCGGGAAGTCAAGCCATAGGATATGCCTATGAAGCCATCAAACATGGTTATCAGACGGTCATGGTCGCAGGGGGCGCTGAAGAACTTTGCCCAAGCGCTTCTGCTGTTTTTGATACATTATTTGCCACCAGTTTACAAAACACCACGCCAGAAAAAACACCACGCCCTTTTGATGCAGGACGTGATGGCTTGGTCATTGGAGAAGGCGCGGCAACCCTTGTTTTAGAAGAATACGAACATGCGCTTGCCAGAGGGGCCACCATTTATGGCGAAATACAGGGCTTTGCGAGCAATTGTGACGCACGACACGTCACCCAACCCACCATGGAAACCATGCAATCTTGTATGGAAATGGCGTTAAAAAATGCCAACCTTCAAGCGAATCAAATTGGCTATATCAGCGCACATGGCACGGCAACAGAAAAAGGGGACATCGCAGAAAGCAATGCAACAGCCCGTGTTTTTGGAAGCCAAACCCCCATCAGTTCACTCAAAAGCGTGTTCGGACACACGTTAGGTGCATGCGGTGCGATTGAAGCCTGGTTAAGCCTTGAAATGATGAACAACGACTGGTTTTCTCCCACCTTGAACTTGGAAGAGGTGGATCCTGCTTGCGGCAAGCTTGATTACATTCGCGGCGAAGCCCGAGCACTCCATTGCGACTATGTCGTCAGCAATAATTTCGCCTTTGGTGGGATCAATACATCCCTTATTTTCAAGCGATTTAAATAAAATCAAAGTGGCCCTCTGCATTTTATATTTCAAGAGGGCTTCTCTGCCCCCTAAGTCACTGTTCACGAGCAAGCTTTCCGCCTAACCTTTATTGCTTAATAACAATTACCAATTAAACCTCAATTAATTATTCACGAAATGATTAAATTAAAGACACTGAAAGTCAAACAAGCCTGGTGAACAGTTACCCGCCAAATTAACTCCGTTTTTTTAAGGAGCCAAAAGAAAAAGGTTCTAAATAACGCAACTAAAAGATGAAACAGATCTCATGGTTTGATGACCTCCTTTTTTGTAAAAGAGCAGAAGGCGCTCTTTATTCACCCACCTACCACTCATCATCACTAAACTCATCATCACTAGACTCATCATCACTA
>CAMRDW010000064.1 GCA_947041315.1 uncultured Enterovibrio sp. | reverse complement strand
GCCTACACGCATCTTCAATTATTTTGGGTATATAGCATGAATCGCTTCTTTGATTGCTTTGATTGTTTAATTTTTTGCTAATCCTGAGATCTCATTTTACCATGACATAGCGACTCATAAGAGAGACATAAAAAAACATATTTTCAAAGACGACAGAAAAAATGAGCTGAACCTCTGGAAGAAGAAAAAACAGATCTTCAAGATATTTCAATATGTATCTAGGTAAGCTGTGAATGAAGCCACTGAGCATAGATAAACGATCTGCTTGGGTTGAGAGAAGGTATTTAAGGCCCATTCTATGAAGTCCTCAACCCGATATTGTGCAGTAAAATCCTTGAGAACAAGGCATGAATTTTAGATAAGACGTTATTTTTATAAAGATATTCATAACGCTGTTATCGGTGATTTCAAGTAGCAAGAATGATCAAATATTGACGACGATGGGTTTAACACCGATGCTGCTTTAAAGGTGAGGGGACAATCGCAAAGCCTAAAGAAAAGCAGATAAAAATGGAAACAAACCCGAAAATTCAAGGATTACTTTTTCGGTTAGCATCAGTTTGAGCGCAGACATTGCAGAATAAAAAGGGAATTTAACGAAATGGAAAAATTAATTGATGAAATGGTCGCTTCAGAATTATTCATAATGAGCCTTGAGCGTTGTACTTCCAAACCGTGTTTTATTCCAGATTTCTATGAACGATTTCTGGCTACCTCTAAAGAGGTTCAACAACGATTTGAGAACACCCCCTTTGAAAATCAGAATAAAATGCTTCTTCGATCCTTATACCTTGCTGTTAAAGCCAGCAACGGCGAACCTCAAGCCTTGGCTGAACTCAGAGAGCGAGCCCGAACCCACAATAGACACCATATGAACATTAAGCCTGCATTTTATACCTTGTGGCTTGAATCTTTAATGATCAGTGCCTCTAAATTTGATGATGAATGGTGTGATACTACAGAAAGGGCTTGGCGGAAAATTCTTGGTTTTGTCATTAATCGATTGAAAGCAAAGTATTGAATCTGCATCTGTGTTGGCCAGGTTTATCCGCCCAATCACACACTTCGTCTATATGCAGCGGCTTCACTCACTTTTCGCAGGCAGGCAACGTCAAGTGTCTTGAGTATATAAAGTTTGCTGTTTTAGGTGTCCGCCAAGCCTGCTTTTGGTTTATTTTGAATGTGATTATCCTCGATTTCTTTTATTTCGGTTGTGCATCGATGCATTGGCCTGTGATTTTTTTCCCTTCTTCAGACATTAAATACACATAAAGTGGCATGATTTCTTTTGGGGTTTTTAAGGTGTTTGCGTTTTCAGCCGGAAAAGCGTTGGCGCGCATTTGAGTGCGGGTTGCGCCTGGGTTGATGGCATTGACTTTAATGCTGGTGTTACTGAGCTCGTCGGCCAAGACTTGCATCATGCCTTCGGTTGCAAACTTTGAGATGGCGTATGTGCCCCAATAGGCGCGGCCTGAATGGCCGACGGTTGAAGATGTGAAGATAATGCGTGCATCTTTTGATTTTAACAACAGAGGGATCAAGGCTTGGGTCATTAAAAAGGGCGCTTTGACATTGACTTGCATGACTTCATCATAAGATTTTTCTTCAATTTGTTCAAAAGGGCCTAAGACGCCAAGAAGGCCTGCATTGTGCAATACACCGTCTAAGCGGCCAAATTGTGTTTCAATGGTTTGTGCCATATCTCGATAATGTTGAGACGTTGCACCTTGCATATCAAGGGGAATGATGGCGGCTTGTTTCGCGCCTGAGTCTTCAATTTCATCATAGGTTTTTTCTAGTTTGCTTAAGGTGCGTCCGAGTAATATTACGGTGGCCCCTTCTTGTGCATAAGTCAATGCAGCTTGCCGACCCAAGCCCTCTCCAGCACCGGTGACAAGAATCACTTTACCTTCTAATGTCTGACTGACAACTTGATCTTTCACGAGAGATGTTTCCTTATTGTGGTCGAGAAAATGATGGCGTGGTATACCCTTTGCCTTTTAAGACCCTGAATTGAGGGTGCGTTCTTAAGTTTAATGGCATTGTTGCTCAGGGGCTTTTCGTCCTTGCCGCCTAGCCTGTAGCCTGGGTCTTCAAATATCTTGGCTATAGAGATGAATCAAGGTGTGTGGCTGTTTATTTGCGCAATGTGCGTTATACCCGTCGCCTTTGAAGCTGAAGGGGGGTTGGGTGCGCCCTCAAAGCCCAATCACATAGTCCATCTATGCTCAGGGTCTTTTCGTTCTTGCCGCCTACCTGCAACTTCAAATATCTTGGGTATAGGTTTGCCTGTATTTTCATTTTCTTTGAGGCAATTAGCGTACGGAATAAAAAAATACAATCAGGGTTGCGCATCTGTCGTGGATGTTTAGTAGAATGGCGTAGTATTACATAAATGAGGAATAGTGTGTGGAATTCTTACTTGATTACGGTCTCTTTCTGGCCAAAATATTTACCTTTGTTTTGGCTGCGATTGTTTTTCTTGTGATTGCAAAATCGGTGGGTGGAAAACAGGGACAAAAAGGGGAATTGGAAGTCATCAATTTAACAGAAAAACACAGAGACCTTGTTCAGGTTTTGGACTCGCATCTTTATGATGACGAGATGCTCAAAATAAGAGATAAAGCAGAAAAGAAAGAAGAAAAAAAGAAAGCAAAAGAAAACAAAGAAAAGGCGAAAAAAACCAGTGAAGAAGGGGCGTTTTCTTCTCATCGTAAACCGCATCTTTTTGTTTTGGGTTTTAATGGCAGTATGGATGCGCGTGAAGTCAGCTCGCTTCGTGAAGAAATTACGGCCATTTTATCTGTTGCAAAGCCTGGGGATGAAGTCATGGTTTCATTGGAAAGCCCTGGGGGGATGGTGCACGCTTACGGCCTTGCTTCCTCACAATTGGTGCGCATTAAACAAGCTGGGATCCCTTTAATTGTGGCTGTGGACAAAGTGGCCGCCAGTGGGGGGTATATGATGGCCTGTGTTGCCGACACTATCATTGCTGCGCCTTTTGCCATTGTGGGCTCTATTGGGGTCATTGCCCAGTTGCCAAACTTTAATAAAGTATTAAAAAAGAATAACATTGAATTTGAGCAACTGACGGCGGGAGAATTTAAACGGACGTTAACCATGTTTGGAGAAAATACCGACAAGGCCCGTGAAAAATTCATCACAGAATTGGAAGAAACCCATTCTTTGTTCAAACAATTTATTGCCCAGCATCGTCCGAATTTAGTGATGGAAAACGTTGCAACGGGAGAACATTGGTATGGTGAACAGGCTTTGCCTTTAGGATTAATTGATAAGATAGGCACCAGCGATGATTATTTAATGTCTGCTGTAAATGAAAAAGAAGTTCTAAGTATTCAATATGTACAGCGTAAAAAACTCGCAGAGAAACTGGCAGGGGCTGCTGCGCAAGCCGGTGATCGCTTATTGATGAAATGGATAAGCCGCGGCCAGGGTCCCATCGTTTAGAGGTTTAAATGAAACAAAAGTGGGCTTTACTTTCTTTTGAAGGCCGAATGAGACGACGTGATTATTGGCTATATAGTGTGCCAATTTTGATTTTACTGATGCCAACCCTGTTTTATTCTGGGGGAAATCCCCTTTTAGATGCATTGTCAATGGCGATTTCACTGTTTACTGTTTTTGCCTCGATTGCGTTGAATATTAAACGTTTAAAAGACAGAAATAAAAGTCCTTGGTGGATTTTATTGACGTTCGTGCCGATCATTGGACCAGTGTTTGCTTTGGTCGAATTAGGGATGTTTGATGGCACTGAGGGGCCAAATCAGTACGGTCCTGATCCGAAAGGACGTGGTGGAAATCCGCCCTCGACCGATAAACAAAACAAAAACGACAAAGATAATTATATTTTCGAAGGTTAATTTAAAAGCAAAAAATGCCACGCTTGTTGAGTGGCATTTTTTTTACTTTTATTGTGTGCCCGTCCTCTTTGGAAGCTGCGTGGGTGTTGGCGACGCTCGTTCGGCCTTATCACCTTGTTCGTCCCTATCACATCGTTCATCTATGTTCAGAGGTTACTTGTTTGGTGCCGGCGCGCTTCGTCAATTACTTTGGGTATATCGTATATTTTTTTGAAAGTTGCTCTGCTAAAAATTTGAACATATTGAAGACGGACGTTGTTTTCGTTGTTGGCATACCTTTTTCGCAAAGAAAATACTCGCCTTTAAAAACCAGTACACCGGCTTTTTCTTCTACAACATCGGTGTACATTCCTTGTATGCAGTCTTCGTGATTTTGGATTAATGTATTGGCGATTTTCAGTAATTCGTCACGACGGATGGATATTTTTTCGGACATTTTTTTAAGAACACTTTAATTCAAAATGAAAATGTATTATACCCAATACCCTTAAAGATGCTTTATTTTACACTTAGCTCAGAGGGCAATACGTAAGGTATTTTCAGATTGTGTTTTGTCTTTTTTAAAAAAGAGATGAGAGTAAAGAAAAATAATTCGATCTCAAAGTCTGCAAACCAAGTGTGAACTTTGCCAAGAAATTTCATTTTTAAGTGGTAATTTGACTATCGTCAATGGTAAATATCACTAAATGACAGAATGATTCTTGTGAACGTATTGTTTAAAACTTGATTTTTTTGATGTTTTTTGTTTAAAAAACGAGCCTAAGAGCATAACCTGCAAGTAATTAGGCATTTTTTGAAAGAAACTGATTGATATTCGGATAGACTCCCTCAATATTGTAAAAGAGGTCGGTGTGCGAGTTTAGTTTTGCATGCGGTTTGAATCAGTTAATCAATGTTAAACGCGAGGGCGTATTGATCACTATGGGTAAATCTCTCGTTATCGTGGAGTCCCCGGCAAAGGCAAAAACGATTAATAAGTATCTAGGCAAAGATTTTATTGTGAAATCTAGCGTAGGTCATGTACGTGATCTGCCAACCGGTGCCGCTCAAGGCGGCAAAAAAGCGGCACCCGTATCCACTAAAAACATGGATCCTGATGAAAAAGAGCGCATTAAAAAAGAAAAAGAAAAAAATGCGTTAATTAATAAAATGGGCGTTGACCCCTTTCGTGATTGGAAAGCGAATTATCAAATCCTTCCAGGAAAAGAGAAAGTGGTTTCAGAGCTAAAAGCATTGGCTGAAAAAGCACAATTCATTTATCTCGCAACGGATTTGGACAGAGAAGGAGAAGCAATAGCATGGCATTTACGTGAGATTATTGGTGGCGATGAAAGTCGGTTTAAACGTGTCGTCTTTAATGAAATCACTCAAAATGCAATTCAACAGGCTTTCCAATCACCTGGAGAGTTGAACATGGATGGCGTTAACGCACAACAAGCCCGTCGTTTTCTCGACCGCGTTGTGGGTTTTATGGTCTCTCCATTGCTGTGGAAAAAAGTCGCTCGTGGATTATCGGCGGGGCGCGTTCAGTCTGTTGCGGTGAAATTGCTTGTCGAGCGGGAGCATGAAATCAATGCCTTTATTCCAGAAGAGTTTTGGGATATTCATGTAGAAACCACTACGGCCAGTCAAAATGCATTGCGTTTAGTGTGCGCTTTAGAAAACGGTGTTGCTTTTAAGCCCTTAAATGAAACGCAAGCCATGGCTGCTGTTAAGGTATTAAAAACAGCCTCTTGTAAAGTGATTGAGCGTGAAGACCGTCCAACAAGCAGTAAGCCTTCAGCCCCTTATATCACGTCAACCTTACAGCAAGCTGCTAGCACTAGGATGGGTTTTGGTGTCAAGAAGACCATGATGTTGGCGCAGCGTTTGTACGAAGCGGGTTACATCACTTATATGCGAACGGACTCGACCAATTTGAGTAAGGATGCAGTCGAGGCGGCTCGTGATTTTATAGCCCAAGAGTTCGGTAACGCTTATTTGCCTGAAGCCGCCCTTGTATACAGTTCAAAAGGCAATGCACAAGAAGCCCATGAAGCGATTCGCCCTTCAAGCATTCAAGTAAACTCGAGCGATTTGCAAGGAATGGACTCCGATGCTGTGCGTTTATATGATCTTATCTGGCGCCAATTCATTGCGTGTCAGATGACGCCTGCAAAATATGATTCCAGTACGATCAGTGCCGGAGCGGATGTCTTCACTCTAAAAGCAAAAGGCAGAACCTTACGTTTTGACGGTTGGACACGCGTGCAACGTCCTACAGGTAAAAATGAAGATACGACCTTGCCGGATGTGCGTGTGGGTGAAGTCTTGTCTTTTGATAAAATTGATCCTAAGCAGCATTTTACAAAACCCCCGGCCCGTTTTTCTGAAGCGGCTTTGGTGAAAGAGCTGGAAAAACGAGGGATCGGTCGCCCATCGACGTATGCCTCTATCATTTCCACCATTCAAGACCGTGGTTATGTTCGGGTTGATCAGCGGCGTTTTTATGCAGAAAAAATGGGTGAGATTGTTTCTGATAGATTAGATCAGAGTTTTGCTGATTTGATGGATTATGACTTTACAGCACGTATGGAAGAGCATTTAGATAAAATTGCTCTGGGTACGGAAGATTGGAAAAGTGTTCTCAATAATTTTTTTGATGCCTTCAGTCAGGATCTAGAAAAAGCAGAGCTCGATGAGTCTCATGGTGGGATGAAACCGAACAGCATTGTATTAACCGACATAGACTGCCCGACCTGCGCCCGAAAAATGGGGATCCGTACTGCATCAACTGGGGTTTTTCTAGGTTGTTCTGGTTACGCATTGCCTCCGAAAGAACGATGCAAAACCACCATCAATCTCATGGATGAAGAAGGTATTATCAATGTTTTAGAAGAAGACGTTGAAACGGCCGCATTGCGAGCAAAAAAGCGTTGCCTTAAATGTGAAACTGCGATGGATGCTTATCTTATTGATGATACTCGTAAGTTGCATGTATGCGGTAACAATCCAAGCTGCGATGGTTATTTGGTTGAAAAAGGCGAGTTTAAACTTCGCGGGTATGAAGGCCCCTTGGTTGAATGTGATAAATGTGCTGCGGACATGGTTTTGAAAAATGGACGATTTGGTAAGTACATGGATTGCACAAGTGAAACTTGTAAAAATACCCGTAAAATCTTAAAAAATGGCGAGGTCGCTCCACCTAAAGAAGATCCCGTTCATTTTCCTGAGTTTTTATGTGAAAAGTCAGATGCCTACTTTGTTTTACGAGACGGTGCATCGGGCTTGTTTATGGCTGCGAGTAATTTTCCTAAATCTCGTGAAACCCGGGCGCCTTTGGTTGAAGAACTCTCGCAGTTTAAATCGCGCTTACCTGAAAAATACGCTTATTTAGCCGATGCGCCAGTGAAAGATCCTGATGGTCGAAAAGCCGTTATTCGTTTTAGCCGAAAAAGCAAAGAAAATTACGTTCGAACCGAAATAGAAGGAAAACCTTCTGGTTGGACGGGTCTTTATATCGATGGAAAATGGCAAGTGACGGACAAGCGGAAAAAAACCACAACAGATGATTGATGGCTTTTAATATCAAGATAAAAATCCTCAAGGAAACTTGGGGATTTTTTTATTCTCTTTAAACTCTTTTTTGTGTTTTTCCTTCTTTTCTTCTCTTTTTTTTAAGCGGTTTTTGCTTCTTTTGTGTTTATGATTTCATTCTTATCTCTGAGATTTTTATGAAGCTTCCTTCTTGCTATTGTCGACAGCTGTTTTATCCGTAAAACTCTTCTCCTGTATAGCCAAGAGCCATGAATATACGTATGAGGGGATCTTGGGAAGAGCGCAGCCTATGAGGGTACGGGTATTCTCTATTTTATTTCGAACACCAAGAGGAAGAGATGATGGCGAAAGTGACAGGAAGCAATGCAGATGATGTTCTTTATACATTTTCTGGACATAACCAAAATCTCTTGATGAACGGTGATTTTGAAGCTTGGGGGAATGATTCAAGTCGAACTTGGGGACTCTTTAAGGATCATCTTGTCGCCGGGTGGTATACGCCAGGGAGACATTCCATTGAATTACAACAGGGCTCCTTTTGGGGCACTCCTTCAAATTCAGTGAGCAATACTGTGATGGAGCTTGATGGACGAAAAAATAATACAGTTCAACAAGATCTTGATGTCTCAAATCTGACAAGCGAGGGCTCGATTGATTTGAGTTTGTCTTTTGATTATGCGAACCGATATAAGGGAAGTAATCATTCGACCAGTCAATTTGAAGTGAAAGTCTTTGATCAAGATGGACAAATCCTTTACCGAAAATATTTTAATAACACTCAATCCAATGAAAGCTATGTTAATTTCGATGTGGATGTCGCTATTCCTGAGGGTACCTCTGGGATCACTTTAAGTTTTTCAGGAAAGGGACAATCAGATGGATACGGCGCTTTGATTGACAACATTGCTATGACAGCAAAACCTGTTGATGACGTAAACCATGTGCTTGATGGGCAAAATGGGGATGATACCCTCCACGGTGGTGGGGGCGATGATCTTTTGGTCGGAGGCAATGGGGACGATGTCATCCATGGTGGCAGTGGTGATGATGTGATTTACGGTAATGTGGGGCGTAATCTCCTTATTAACGGTGACCTTGAAGGTTGGGGAGACGATTTGGGTAATGAATGGGGCTTATTCAAAGATCATCAAGTCACCGGTTGGTACACGCCTGGCAGCAATAAAATCGAACTTCAACAAGGGCAATTTTGGGGCACCCCAGAAAACAGTGACACGAATACCGTTTTAGAACTCGACAGCCACAGAAATTCTTGGATACAGCAAGAAGTGAGTGTGGGAGACATGACAGAAGATGGGGAGGCCGTCTTAACGCTCAGCTTTGATCATGCAAATCGTTATCGAGGAAGTAACACTGAAACCAGCCAATTTGAAGTGAAGGTGTTCGATCAAAATGGCAATCTGATTTATAACAAATTTTTTAATAATACCCAATCTAATGAAAGCTATCTCAATTTTAACGAAGACATTTCTATACCCCAAGGCGTCGATTACATCACCTTACGTTTTGAAGCAAAAGGTCAGTCAGACAGCTATGGAGCATTGATAGATAATGTTTCACTGGTTCAGGCTGTGAACCATGAAAGTGACAATGACACGATCAACGGTGGTGCGGGAAATGACACGATTTACGGTCAGCATGGAGATGATGTGATCCATGGTGGCGACGGAGATGATCTGATCTATGGCGGTGAAGAAATTTTAGAACAATTGTCTCTGAGCCATCATGATGGCGCGACGATATACGATTTGCTGACACAAGACACCGTCACTCTCAATTTGAGCAATTTTACGCACAGTGCTTGGTTTAATAATAGCCTTGGCGTTTATGGGATTGATGAAAATGGCGATGTGGTTTTTGCAAAAATTTTGTCTGACAATGTGAAAAATATTTCTCAATTGAGTGAAGATCTTGATGTGACAGGGGCTGTTTCTTTAGGGATGTTCTTGATCCCAGATGGCGACAGAAAAGGCTTTGATGTCGGGGATGTGACTTTAGATATCAATGGAGCTGCCTCGAAAGTGACACAAGATGGTATTACGCGCCAAGTTTATGTTTCAAATGAAGCAGAAAATGGAGATGGAAAAGATCATGAAAAAGTCACCGATGGGACATCTCATTGGGAAGATTTATGGAATCTTGGAGACAAGGATTTCAACGACACTACATTCAAGATTTCTGTGACTCAGAAAAAACAGGTTTCTGACAATGACAATATCAATGGCGGAAACGGAAATGACATCATTTACGGCGGAGATGGAGATGACATCCTCAACGGTGGAAACGGAAATGACATCATTTATGGTGGCGATGGAGATGACTTTTTAAAAGGCGCGAGCGGGGATGATACCCTCTATGGTGAGGCTGGAAACGATTTTCTTGAAGCAGGATATGATGATGATATTGTGATGCATGGAGGCACAGGGCTCGATAGATACCGTGGCAGTGAAGGCAACGACACAATGTATTTTGACCAAGAAGATTTTTCGAGTCTTGATTTCTTAAATGAGCATGCCTTTATTTATCTTGGTGACAGGGGATTTGATCAAATCCGTGTTGAAGGCGATGCCCTTGTCGATTTTTCGGGTAAATCTTATGGACAGACGTCCGGTCCACACGCGATAAGTCAAATTGAAGCTGTGATTGGGGATGAAGGAGATCAAAGTCTGTTTCTTAAAGCAAGCAGTGTATTGGCTCATTCTGACCCTTTTCAAAATACAACAAATGATACAAACCTCGGGGATTGGAATGGTTTTGTCGCTCATCTTGGAGAAGGGGACGATACCTTTAACTTTGAAGCACTAGGCTGGGTTTATGATGAAAATGCAGTGTCTCAAGCTCCCCTCTCTGCTGAAATGATCCATTTTATGGGATTAGATGCTTCGCAAGTGAGTGAACTCAATGCTTATGAGTTTAACTATGGAAGTCATGCGGTGACGGTGTGGACTGACGCTGAACATGTACTCCAAGATGGAAACAGCATTTTTGGTTAATGCTTTTGGGTGATGAAAAAAAGATCAGGTGTTGCCATCTGATCTTTTTTTATTTGAATCGATATCGAATGCCCGTTTCAATCAATATTTGATCATTCTTGCTTGTTAAAAACAGCGATAACATGGTTCTGAATTTCTCAATTAGAATAACGCGTTATCAAAAATTCAAACCTTGTTCTCAGTGAGCTTTTCAGGGCAATTTCTGGTTAACTGCTTACAGGAATTGGTATATAACGGCGAGAGGATCTTAGATTTATCACTTTTTTGATAGGAGAGGCAGGATGCCTCTCTTGATGGATTTGTGCTTATTTTTGAAACCGAAGAGTTTAATTTTTGAGTGCGTTTGGATTTCGAGTGTTTGCGCCGTCTTCGAGATTTCGCATTAAAAGAGCAAAGTCGAGATCCAGATCTTCAGGCACAGGAATATACACAAAATATCCGTTTCCTTTCGCATCATCAATGGGGTCGCCTTTTGCACTTTCCATCTGATTTAGTTGAAAGGTGACATTGCCTTTGGGTGTCATGAGTTCAAGCTGATCTCCGACGATAAATTTATTTTTTACTTCGACTTCAACAAGTGAGCCTCGACGCTTTCCAGTAAATTCCCCTACAAATTGCTGCGCATCGGAGATGGAATAACCGTAATCGTAATTTTGGTGTTCGCTGTGATGATGACGGCGTAAGAATCCTTCGGTGTAGCCTCTGTGCGCCAAGCTTTCGAGAGTGACCATTAAGCTTTTATCAAAAGGCTTTCCTGCGGCTGCATCATCAATGGCTTTTCGATAAAGCTGTGCGGTGCGGGCGCAATAGTAAAAGGATTTTGTACGGCCTTCAATCTTAAGAGAGTGGACTTTCATTTTACTTAATTTTTCTACGTGCTCAATGGCGCGAAGATCTTTTGAATTCATGATGTAGGTACCATGTTCATCTTCAAATGCGGCCATTAATTCACCGGGTCTTTTGGCTTCTTCTAAAAGAATGACGTCGTCTGTTGGAGCCCCGAGACCCAAAGTAGGGGTGATCTCTTGAACTTCGACAATTTGACCCGCATCGTTTTCTTGTCCCGGATGCACTGTGTAGTCCCAGCGGCACGCATTGGTGCATGTTCCTTGATTCGGATCGCGTTTATTGATGTATCCAGACAATAAACAGCGACCCGAATAGGCCATACAAAGTGCGCCATGAACAAAAACCTCAATTTCCATTTCAGGCACTTTTTCACGAATTTCTTCGATTTCTTCTAATGAGAGTTCACGAGAGAGGATTACGCGTTCAATGCCTTGTGTTTGCCAAAATTTGACGGTGGCCCAATTGACGGCATTGGCTTGAACAGATAAATGGATGGTCATTTCTGGAAAATGCTCACGGACCATCATAATGAGGCCTGGATCTGACATGATTAAAGCATCAGGGGCCATTTCAACGACAGGGTTCAGATCTCGAATGAATGTTTTTAGTTTTGAATTATGAGGTTGAATATTACAGACAACATAAAATTTCTTTCCTAAAGCGTGGGCCTCATGAATGCCTATTCTGAGGTTCTCTAGATTGAATTCATTGTTTCTTACACGAAGGCTGTAACGAGGTTGTCCCGCATAGACGGCATCCGCGCCATATGCAAAGGCATAACGCATGTTTTTTAAGCTGCCAGCGGGGGACAAAAGTTCAGGTATAAACATAATGATGGTTTTTCCGTCTGAGTCTAGGTCAGACCGCATCTTGTTAGATGCGGCGTAGTCGGCAATTTTACTGCGATAATGAATTTTTAGCCAGTGCGATGGAAAAGGGGTTTTATCGATGCATTTTTAAAGAAAAGAAGAAATATTTGGGGTAATTGTCACGAAAACTAAACACTCAAATAGCGATGTATTGATAAATTTTAATTATAATTACCATCCGGATAATTTTAAAAATGTATTCAATATTTGAGAACATGAGTGATGTACGTAAAAAAGCTAAAAGCCTTTAGTAAGTGGCCCCAGTCTTTTCTTGGCTTGATGAGTTTGTCTCTTTTTACTTTTTTTCTTTTTTTTAATATGCACAAAGAGCCAGTGCGGATCATTGCTCTTAATTTGCCCAATTCTGCCATTTCTCCTGATGATAATTTGAATGTTTATGAAAGGCCAGATATTCCTGATTACGAATATAAAATCAGACCCGGCAATAGCTTAAGCCAAATATTTTCAACGCTAGATATTCCTTATCGTGATCTTTTACGGATCATGGAGGCGGATTTAAATCACCTGCGTATTGATACTTTGCAACCCAATGATGTATTGCATATTTGGATGGATAAAAAGGGAAAACACCTTGAGAGGTTGGAGCTTGAATTCAGTATTACTTCAAAAGTGAAATACATACGTTTGGAGGATGGGAGCTACCATATTGAAGAATTCAGTATTCCGGGTGATTGGATAAAAACCATTATTCGAGGTGAGATTAAAGGCACTTTTTCAGAGTCAGCAAGTTTCGCGGGTTTGTCTTATAACGAGATAGAATCCGTGACACGTCTTTTGAAAGATAAGATTAATTTTAATCGTGATCTGCGAGTCGGAGATAAATTTGATCTGGTCAGGATTGATCAATATGTGGAGGGGATTCCAAGTGGTGAAAATGAAATTCAAGCGGTTCGAATCGAAAGCAGAGGCCGATATATAAGCGCGTATCTTCATGATGATGGGAATTATTATGATAAAAATGGAGAAAGTTTACAGCGCGCCTTTCAACGTTATCCAACCATAAAAAAATACCGTATAAGCTCCCATTTTAAACCAAAAAGAAAACATCCCGTAACAGGAAGATTGCGTCCTCATAATGGAACTGACTTTGCTGTGAACATCGGAACCCCCGTGGTGACGACCGGAGATGGAGTTGTACTTTTAGTAAAAGATCATCCTTATGCCGGGAAATATCTGGTGATAGCGCATAATAAACATTTGAAAACTAGATATTTACATAACAGTAAAATTGTAGTCAGAGAAGGACAAAGAGTTCGGCGTGGGCAACTGATTGCTTTATCAGGAAAGACCGGGAGGGTTACGGGTCCTCATATCCATTATGAAATGCTGATGCGTGATCGCCCTGTCGATCCTATGAAAGCCTATATTCCTATGATCAATGAAGTTCCAAAAGAAGAGATGGTTCAGTTTGTTCAATCAAGTGCGGCGTATGACGTTTTAATGAACAGAGAAGAAAGTTCTAATCCTGTTTGATGGTTTATCCCGTCACCTCTTAAGACGCAGGGATCTTGAGTACATTCTGAAAGCCCCATAGCAAAATTCATCAATGCTATGGGGCTTTCGTCCTTTTCGCCTCGCAGCAGCTTCAAGTTTCTTGTGCATATTCAGATTGAAGGATGAATTTTTTTAAAGCCGGGGCACTGTGAGTCCTTTTTATGAGCTCGTACTGTTTTTTGTGCTCGTCTTTTTATATGAAAAAAAATGCCTCTTTTGCACATCTTTTTAGACGCGAAGGTCTCAGCCTGAATGCTCTTACCTCATTAGCTCCCCTTGTTGAGGTCCCAAAAATTTAAAAATGAAAGTTGACCTCCCATGAGCGAGGTCCAAATGCTGGTATGATTGGGTTTCGAAATCACCATTGATACTCAGCTCATTTAAAGATAACGGGTATGGCCATTTAATTTTTATGTTCATTTTTTGATTTTATTTTCGTTTGTAGGGCGCTTATCCTTGTGTAGGCTTTATGTAAAATGGTGTCTGGTTTGAAATGTCCCTTTTTATCGGGTTTACCTGGAAATATTCCGGATAACAGCTCAAGGGCTTCGTTGATATGATCTATTGCATAAATATGAAATTGGCCATTTTTTACGGCGTAAATGATGTCTTTTCGTAACATTAAATGATGTACATTTGATTTTGGGATAATGACACCTTGAGTTGCTTTTGGACCTTTTATGGTGCATACATCAAAAAAACCTTCGATTTTCTCATTAACTCCCCCAATGGGTTGAGACTCTCCAAATTGGTTCATTGAGCCTGTTATTGCGATATCTTGGCGTAATGGTACATCTGAAATGGCTGAAATTACGGCACAGAATTCAGCCATTGAGGCGCTGTCGCCATTGATCCCGCCATAAGATTGCTCAAACGTTAAATGGGTTGTTAATGGGATTTTTGCTGTTTTTCCTAATAAAGAGGAAAGATAGGCACTTAAGATCATGACACCTTTTGAATGAAGGTTTCCGCCTAATTTTACGCTGCGCTCTATATCCAATACGCCTTCGTCTCCAAAAGCGGTGGTTGCCGTGATCCGATTGGGGACTCCGAAGCTAAAATCGTTGGTTGATAAAACAGACAGAGCATTGACTTGTCCGACTGTTTTTCCTTCTGTTTGAATGAGGGTGGTGCCATTCGTAAAACTTTCTAATACCTGATCTCGAATTTTTCCAACACGCATATCTCGACTTGCTAATGCTTTTTCAACATGTGTTGCACGGATCATATTGGCATTGTTGATTTTGGCTTGGTAGTTCGATTCTCTGAGTAGATTGGCTGTATCTGATGAATGAAGGGAAAGCTTATCTTGATCGCAAGCTTGTCTTGAACTGTGTTCGATGATCCTGGCAATAGCACTTTTATCACAAGGAAATAGGTGATTTTCATGACAGATACTTGAGATAAATTTGGCGTAATTCATCTCTGTCTCATCATTTCTTGGCATTTCATTTTCAAAATCGGCAGTGACACGGAAAAGTTCTGAAAATTCAGAGTCAAAATGTTGGAGTAGGCTGTAAGTGCGTTCATCTCCAAAAAGAACAATTTTAAGATCAAGAGGAATAGGATCTGGTTCTAGAGAAGGGGTTCCGCTGAGTGCCATTTCTCGTTCAAGTGAATTCATTCCCACATTGTGAGAACTGAGTGCGCGTTTCAAACCATCCCAAACATAGGGGCGTTCCAGTACTTTTATTGCATCAATGAGTAAAACGCCTCCATTTGCTCGGTGGATGCTACCTGGACGGATCAACGAAAAATCTGTAAAAACAGTGCCTTTGTATGTTGCGTTTTCAACGCATCCGAAAATATTATGGTAAGTTGGATTGTCTTCTACCACGATAGGAGGGGTATTTTTTGCATGTGATACCAATACATTCACTTGATATCGTCGTGGTAATTTTTTATCAAGAGCTGCATATGCGAGGGCTGTTTGTTCTTCATTGTCTTCTAAAAATACATCTAAATTATCGAGAATATCGGCTTGCATCCCATGGATATATTTAATCACACTGGGTAATTCATTGTATTTTTCTAAAAGTGTAGAGACGAGATAGAGGATGACCTCTGAGGCGATTTCTTCATCTAGTTCTCGTTGTTGCTCAGCGTAAGCATCTTCCCATTGCGTCAATTTACGAGAAAGATCTCGTAGTTGAATTTCGAGTTTTTTAATTATTTTTTCAAAATTGCTTTGTTGTTTTGTAGACAATGTATTGAAAGTTTCTTCTGTGTGCAGCTCTTTTCCGTGCATGGCTGCGAATTGGTATTCTCCTGATGGGCTAACAGAAAGAGAGATTTTTTTAGCTTTTGCGTTGGCTGTGAGTATTTTTAAAGCATTTTCTTGTTGTTCGTTTAGTTGGCTGCTCAGCATTTCTGCGCGGGAATAATACAATTCATTGTCAAAGGAGAGTTTAAGGGATTTGCTCAATTTCGTTATAAATTTTTCAATGTCCTTTTTTAGAATTGGCCCTTTACCTACAGGAAGAGTCAAAACAGTCGGTGTACGGGATTCTTGGAAATTAGAAACATAGCAATAGTCAAACAAAGGGTGATTGTATTTCCAATGTTGGTTTAAATAACGCATCACCATGGTGCGTTTGCCGAGTCCATTGTGTCCTAAAGCATAAATGTTATAGCCTTTTTCTCTAATTGACATTGCAAATTCAACGGCTTGGCGGGCACGTTCTTGACCAACTATTTCATCTAAAGGATCGATGTTTTTTGTTGAGGCAACATGAAGCTTAGTGAGCTTTGATACACGATAGAGGCAGTCACTGGTTAATTCTTTTTGAGACATTTTGTACGCTCTTGAGACTGACGGTATTTCTTTCAGTGTAACGTTGTTAATTCATTGCTTTTTAAATTTCTAACCAAAGATATGCTCTTGCGCACTTAATTTCTGCTTAAGCGTTCAAAATATGTACAAATCGAAGCGAATAAAGACGTAAAAGGAGTATTTTTATGTGCTTTATTAACTGATGTTACTCCGATTAGCTCTTGGCAGTATGCAGTGAACAAGCCCTGAACTTTTGAGTGGGTTGCGCATTTTCTTCTTTAAGGAGGGTATTATTCTATATCGATTTTTAGATTTATTTTTTAAGTGCCCATTTTTTTGAACGGTATTCTAAATAGAGCAAGATCATTTGCGTTTTAAGAGCGAAAAACCGGCCCTTTTTTTTAAAAAAATCAAAAGAATATGATTCAAATGTATTATTTGAATTATAAGGAATGAAATAATACGCTCTGAAACTTAATATAGAGATGATTTAGCATGTTACTTAAATATTAAAATACGTCTTTTTTGAGTGAATATTTGTTGCTGAGAAAGGGAGATAGGGCATTTTTTTGCCTTAGTTGTTTTATTTTTAATCGAATGGTGCGTTATTTCAAAAATACAGTTGACTCGAGGCTCTGAATCCGTAGAATCCGCCCCATACTGAAGTTCTGGAGATTAACTCTCATTTTGATCTGACGTTAATAAGTTAAAAGGCGCGTTGGCAGACTGGTTATGCAGCGGATTGCAAATCCGTGTACCTCGGTTCGACTCCGGGACGCGCCTCCATTTTTAAAGAAAAGCATTCTCTCAACCTCGATTTTTAAGGGATTGGGTGAAACGGACGCGGGGTGGAGCAGTTTGGTAGCTCGTCGGGCTCATAACCCGAAGGTCG
>CAMRDW010000063.1 GCA_947041315.1 uncultured Enterovibrio sp. | reverse complement strand
TTCAAAGGCGACGGGTATATCTATACATCCATGTCTGTGCGTGTCTCTAGGTGAAAAATTTGCATTTCAAGTTTAATTTCAACGTCTGATTTTAAAAAATCAAGGTTAGGTGCGAAATGAAGGTTTAATTCTATTTACACAGAGGTTATCGAGTTTCTTTTTTTCAAAAAGACATTTATCAATACATAATTGTATATTGTTGTAAGTAAAATAATAAAGAAAATCAGTGTTCTTTCATTAGCACCGAAATGAATAAAAAGATCCATTGCCAATTTACCGATAAAAACAGAAGACAAATAAACAGATGCAACTAAAAAAATATTTTTAATACTTCTCTTTACCCCAAAAACATATTTTGGATATAAGACAAGCAGAAAAACAAAGCCTGTAAACCAAGAGACAAGATAAGCCACAGAAGGATGAATAAAAAAGACCAGTAATTGATAAAGAACCAAGGTAAATAAAGTATTAATAGCCCCCACGGATAAAAATCGAGATAATTTATTTTGTTTTAATGTATTTAATAAATTCATCATATTCTCTTATATAATCAAGATCATTGTATGAATCGGATGCGTAAACCAAGAGGACAGCGTCTTTGGTGAATTTATATTGGATCCCCCAAACACCATTGGGGATCAATAAACCAAATTGAGGTGAATCAAGCCGTATTTCATCTCTGACCCTCCCATTATCAACGACAACGGACAAGCTTCCAGATATGGCTACCAATAACTGTAAACATTCTCGGTGTGCATGCTCGCCTCTTATTTTATCCGTTTGAACGGAATGCACAAAAAAAGAACGTTTAGGCACAAAAGGAAGATCTTTATGGTATTCGCAAGCGATTAATCCCCCACGCATATCATCAAAAGAAGGAAAGTGAATAATTTCACAGCCTTCAACGGCCAATGTTTTCTTATCCGACTCAGCAGAAGAGGACAAAGGTATCTCTAAATCCCTTTTATTTGTGTTGTAATTTACAATTCTTGCAGGGTTTCCCACTACGGTAGCAAAAGGAGGGACATTTTTTGTTACAACCGCTCCCGCACCAATTAAAGCATTCTGACCAATCGTAATTCCGGGCAAAATAGTGGCATTGGCACCAATGGAAGCCCCTTTCTCAATACAGGTTTTAAGAAAATCTTCAGGATAACATTTTGACCTCGGGTATTTATCATTCGCAAAAGTGACGTTTGGCCCAATAAATACATCATCCGCCACTCGCAAACCATCCCACAACTGCACCCCACATTTAATGGTGACATTATTTCCAATAACAACATCATTTTCTATAAAGACATTATCGCAAACGTTACACCCCTCCCCAAGAATGGCAAGAGGGAGGACATGAGAAAAAGCCCAAATACGCGTTCCTTGACCAATATGATTAGATTCACAAATTGCGTTTTGATGAATAAACATGTTAAACCCTTGTAAGCTTATTATATTAATAACAAGTCATTAAATAAAAAAACACGCTCGATTCTTATATAAGAAAAATGAAATTACAGTCAATACTAAAATCAGTACTCAACCCCTTATTGCGAACCTAATATTTTAAAATCTGACGTTGAAATAAAAATTGAAATGCGTATTTTTTACCTAGAGTCAATCGCAGATATAATTTTATCCATCGTTCCGCTGCATATCTCGATTTATTTCAATTTACCTTTGAAACTCAAAATAAAACACTCTTTTTCAGGTTGCGTCACCTGTGGATCTGGCTTTTTAGGCACTTAAATGAATAAATAAATAAACTCAATGTTATTTTTGTATTTCAGACGCTAGGTTCAGATTTATTTATAACCGCTTAAAGAAACATCAAAATAGCAGACGCCTGATATGTCGGAATGATCAGTTATATACCCAAGACACTTGAAGATGCGTGTAGGCAGCAAACGAGTGAAGGCCCTGAGCATAGATGGGCTATGTGATTGGCCTGAATGAGAGCAGCCAACACCCACGCAGCGTCACAGGCGACGGGTATATACCCAAAGGAATTGAAGATGCGTGTCGGCGGCAAGTGAGTGAAACCCCTCAGCATAGAGGGACTATGTGATTGGGTTGAACGAACGAAGCCAACACCCAGGCAGTTTCAAAGGCGACAGGTATATCAGGTGTATTTGATTTCTTTCCAATGTAACGACACGAATTCTTATACATAAAATTTTTAAATACAAGTTCGCGGGAAGAGGTAAAATTTTAAGATATTGATTTAAATTCGTGATATTTAATAATTTCATCACGTATTTTCAAACATGCTTTACCGTCACCATAAGGATTGTGAGAAAAACTCATCTCTTTGTAAGCATCTTCATTTTTCAATAATTCACTCACCTCAAAAACAATTTTATATTTATCTGTACCAACCAATTTGACGGTTCCTGCTGCCACCGCTTCGGGTCGTTCTGTTGTATCACGCATAACCAATACAGGTTTTCCTAAAGAGGGAGCTTCTTCTTGGATTCCTCCTGAATCCGTTAGGATTAAATAACTTGATTGCATAAGATAAATAAAAGGTAGATATTCTTGTGGTTCAATTAAATATACATTTCTTAATCTTCCGAGTTTTCTATTCACAGGTTCCCTGACATTTGGGTTAAGGTGAAGAGGATAAACAAAATCAACATCTTTAAACTTTTCCGCTAACTCAAAAATAGCCTCACAAATACACTCAAACCCGGAACCAAAGCTTTCACGACGATGCCCTGTTATCAAGACAACTCGCCGCTTAGATGAAAGAAAAGGAAATGAATGAGAGATTTTTTCGAAAAGCGCATGATCACGATTTATTTTCTCAGTCACTAATAACAATGCATCAATAACCGTGTTTCCTGTTACGCTTATTTTGTTTTCTGGCACATTTTCTAACAATAAATTATTTTTAGATGTTTCCGTGGGTGAGAAATGAAGTGATGCCAAAGAGGCTGCAATTTTTCTATTTCCTTCTTCTGGCCAAGGTGAATATATATTATGCGTTCTCAATCCTGCTTCAACATGGCAAACAGGTATTTGCTGGTAATAAGATGCCAAAGTTGCTGATAAGGTTGTTGTGGTATCACCATGCACTAAGACATAATCGGGTTTGAATTCAGAAAGAACAGTTTTTAATTTTTGCAATATTAACAAGGTCACATCCGTTAAATCTTGACCCGATTTCATAATATTCAAATCGTAATCTGGGATAATATCAAACAGATTTAAAACTTGATCAAGCATTTGTCGATGTTGCCCAGTAACACATATTTTACTCTCAAAACGCGCATCTCCCTTTAGCAGATCAACTAAAGGCGCCATTTTAATTGCTTCAGGCCGAGTGCCAAATACAGAAAGTATCTTAATCATAAATAACTCCTAAGATAATTTTTAATACGAAGAATCACTGTTTAACCTGAGATTAAGTTATATTATAAAAACCAGCTTAAATTAAAACATTGAAAAAAAACCCATTCAAATGGTCAGACGTATTTAATGAATTAGACGTTCATTTCCATGACAATATCCGATATTTCTCATCGATAAAAAACAATCTTGTTTTTTAGTCAAAATAAAAAAATGCGGCACACAAAGCGAAGGCTAGGTGAAGTGTATTGGTAACATAAAGATATATTCATTTCTAATGCATCCAAGCTTAAAAATACAATCCTGAAAACAAAAACATCACTGACTTTAATTTTTCGTCATAATGCCATTTCCATTGTCTAAAAAACGAATAAATTGCCCCTCTTTATAATCAAGGTTCTCTATATTTAAGACTTTAATATTCCCCTTTTTTTCACCAATAATATAAAAAGGATCACTTTTATCTACAAGCACTGTCCACTGATTTATTAAGCCTAATTTTCGTTCCAAGTATTGGCCGGACGAATGAGACCAGGGTGACAAAGAGGGAGGATCGATTATATATACATTTTCTGCTTCAGGATGAAGTATGAAAAAAGATTTTACTGTATTTAAAACATTCAAGGTGATTAATTGTTGATTTTCATACCAGGAAATAATTGATTGCCTTGGTTGATAAAATTTAAGGTGAAAATAAACGATTATCAAACCAATAAAAACAAAAGGAGAAATATATTTTATTTTTCCGGATAACCTTTCACAACCTTTGAAAACAAATAAACATGATGCGATACTCATCCAAACAAACCACATAAAAGAATAATATGGTGTAAGATGATTTGAAAGTAGTGAGTATGGCCCAATTAAAGAAAGAATACTGATTGATATAATCAGAACATGGAGAATTGATTTCTTTGAATTAGGCGACAAGATAGAATATAAAATTGACGAGATTAAATATATGAACAACATTAACAACAAGTGTTCATCTCTCATTAAATAAAATTGATACCCACTCATTATGTCGAATATATTCAGGCTAACCTTATAAGCATCAGTATCAGAGGAAACAAATGCACTTCCCATAAAAGAATTATACGTTATCGAGATCAACAATATAAATACCGCGGTGCCCCCGGCCTTTAGATGTGCCTTAAATTTAGTATCTTTATTTTCTGTTTTGCTCGCAAAGAAATAAGAGAAAAACACATAGACAATAAAAGGTAAAATAAAATCTTCTTTAGAAAACGCACTTAATGACAATAGGATAATAACCAATCCGTTATAATGTGTTCCTTTAAATTTTTGCCAAACAAGCAAGGCCATCATCCCAAAAAGCCCAGAGAATAGATTCGTCATTAAGCCTGTGTAAAAATGATATTCCACAAGATTCGGTAACGTTGAAATCAGCATGGATATCATCATCGTCACAAAAAGATTGATCTTCGCGCCAATTAAACGAGCCAAAAAATAAATCACAAAAAGAATATACAGACAGAGCGTTAAATACTGTAAAGACAGGTATCCGTCATTACTTAAATAAGACATAGAATAAATTAAGAATGTAGAAATGGGTCTTATATAATTTGATTTTTCATATATATCAGAAATAAAATATGATAAATTAGTATAATCATCATGATGAACAGGAACCAAGCTTATTTCTTTCCCTCCATTGACAAAAAAAGCAGCAAAAAGAACCGCCATTATAATTAAAAATTGGAATGCAAAATTTGACTTATCTTTAAACATTGATCAATCCCCTTTATTAAATTCAACATTTTTTTCTTTATTGAAGACGAAGATTTCATGTTTACAGATCAAACTTAATGGCCGTTTTTTTGTATTTTCGAATGTTCGCCACAAATAGCAACCAATAATACCCTGCGTCGTTAATATTGAAGATCCCATAAATAAAATTAATAGGGTGGTTGTTGAATAACCAGGCGTTGAAATTAAACCACTTATTTTTGAAAAAAGTGTAACAAAACCTAAAATAAAACTGATGAATAAAGAAAATATCCCAACCCATAAAATGGCCATGATGGGAAAATCAGAAAAAGAAAAAATGCTGTCTAGCATGTATTTTATTCGTTTTTTAAAACTCCACCCACTGTTGCCGTGTTCTCTTGCTTTACGATGATAGGGGATGTACATTCTGCGAAAACCAACCCAAAATAACTGCGCGATCAAGGAACTGTTTGGTTCATTAATTTTCAATATCGCATTTTTAACTGTATTATTACAAGCAAATATGTCAACACCGCCTTTTGGAATTTCAGGTTGAACACATTTACGATAAAAACGCCAATATAACCCAGAAAGGATGCTGTTCATTTTTGGATCGTCTCGTGTTAAACGCTCACCTAACACCAAATCACAGCTGTCTTTTTTCAAGACATTAAAAAAATCAACGATTAATTCTATCGGCTCTTGTAAATCAGCTGCCATTACAGCCAGATATTGACCTCTCGCATGTTCCATGCCTGTTCTAATCGCAGTAAATGAACCAAAATTACGGCTCAAAATGAGTATTTGATGTGAAAACCTCACGTTTTTCGTTTCTTCGCATATTTTCTGATATGAATTATCTGGAGACCCATCAATAACAAATATAACTTCAAACCCCTCACTTAAATGAACTGAAATATCATTTATAGCCTGTATCAATGGCTTTATGTTTTCTTCATTTTTGTAAACAGGAATGATGAGTGAATTTTCGATATTGGAATCCATTATATTTCACACCATTCTTTTATACTTGAAACAACCTGCTCTATTTCCTCTTTATACATAAAAGGGAATAATGGGAATGAAACCAAGTCACAAACTTGATGAATGGAGATTTCTAATTTTGTCTCTTCATCTATTCTAAATTTTTCATTAACCCAAGCCGGTTGGTTAATATCAAGAATGGGATAGTGTACATCAACACAGATCCCACTCTTTTTCATGAAAGAAATAAAATCATCTCTGTTATTCACCCTTGCAACAGCCAAGTGAGCCACAAAGTCACACTGAGAATAATCTAAAAATCTAATTTTATTATTATCTGAAGCTTCGACATATTCTCTAAATATTGATTTTCTTTTTTCATTGAAATTATCCAATTGAGGCAACAATACATTTAATATTCCGGCTTGAATTTCATCTATTCGAGAGTTTTTTGCATTAATCCGTGAAATTTCATATTTTTTAGACCAGCCATATTGTTTCAAACTTGATGCTATTTCAAAGAGTTCCGTACTTGATGTGACTAAGGCGCCGGCATCGCCCATCGCACCTAAATTTTTCGTAGGATAAAAACTAAAAGCACCAATATCTCCCATTGAACCGACTTTCGCATTGTTCAACATTCCACCATGTGCTTGAGCACAATCTTCCAATATTTTTACATCTTGGTAATTATTTTCATTCAGTCGCTTTCTTATTTTTTCAACATCGACGACGCCTCCGTAAAGATGAGTGACAATAACCACCTTTGTTTTTTGACTTAAGCAGCGAATAATCGATTCTATATCAACTAAATGTGTATTCACTTCTATGTCAGCATATACAGGAGTGACACCAACCAATCGACATGCAGTGCTTGAATAACCCCCAGCATTGGCTACGGTAATCACTTCAACTTCGCTATCAGATTGATTATCTAATAATGCTCTCAGTGCTATTTCTAAAGCATCGGTCCCGTTTGCTAAGGTAACGCAATAACTTGCACCACAATAGTGAGCAAAAGATTGCTCAAATAATTTAGTTTGCTCTCCCATAAGCCAAAATCCACTTTCAGCTGATTTTAAAATAGCCATACTCAATTCATTTTTAAATGCATTGAATATTCTTCCTGTATTATTAAAGGGAACCATTAGTTACTCTCAAAATTTGAATGTTTTAAATATTTCCATAATGGTGAAAATCGCGCACTCCAAGTGACCATTTCTTGTGTCTTTATTTGTTTATCGAGCGGATCTTGAAAATTCAATACCTGACCATCTATAAAGCGTTTTTTCATCTCTCCGAATTCAGTGGAAATAACCAGGCATCCACAAGCGATATATTCATAATATTTAACAGGATCAACAGAGTCGGTAAGTTCATTTAACTTGAAAGGAATTAATCCAAAATGGAATTCTCCCATTTTTTTTGATACTTCACAATGTGCTATCGCTCTTTCTATGATTACATTATTCGGGAGTTCCGGTACAGAATCACTGTAATTAGGACCGATAATTCGAACCTCTGCATTCTTGTATTTATTTGCTAGTTCTATAATCAAATCCCAATCAAACCATGAAGCAATGCTACCTATGTATCCAAATATAAGTTGCGAATCTCTACTGGGTAATTCTTTATTCTTTATTTCATTTAAAAAATCATCATCGCATGCATTCAATACCAAAATGGACTGCTTTGAATAATCGTTGTATTTTTCTTTAAGGCGACTTGATGAATAAAATGTAATCTGTGATTCTGATATTTGTTTTCTTAAAATACGATCTACACTCTTTCGCGAGATCCCCTTAAAAAAATGCGGTAAATCATCCATAACGTCCATTGCAATACACTGGAATCTCAAATTCATTGAAATCTTCAAAGACAACCTCGTTGCTTTTCCGATAACAAGAACACTTGCTTCTTTCTGGCAAAATTGACGCACTCGTTCAAGGAGTTCTGACAGGGTAAAATAATTTAATATGTCATAAAGTATTCCAAAAGGCTCAATCGGAATCAATAGTTTAGGTTTAACTTTAATCATACCTTCTGGTAAATCAAAGCTGTCGGCCTCAATAGAAATAATGCGTCTTTTGATATCACTTAATCGAGGTAAACGAGAAGGGGTCGGATCAACCCAAAGAACAGAACTAAAACCATTAAGAAGCGCATGTTTAACGAAAAAATGAGGTCGCTGAGCAATACTGTCCCAAGGGACTGGGGACAAATATACCATTTTCATATTAATGTACACCTTTACGGTAACGGTGAGGTTTCCATTCTCCCCAATTCTTTTCGAAAATGGCTCTGTTTTTTTCCATCAATTTTTGTTTTTTCTCCTCACCCAGTTGATTGAAACTGGCTGATAAATGATGGTGAACAAATGAACTTTCAACCGCATAATTTTTATAACCCGCGTTAAGAACGCGTAAGCTGTAATCGTCATCTTCAAAATAACCCAGCCCATATTCTTCAGATAAGGGTCCAATTTCATCGAATACGTCTTTTCGCATTGCAGCACAAAAAAATGCAACCGAATTCATCGGGTGTGTTTTTCCCGCATTTTTACTGGTATATAATAATGCTTGAATATTCATTTCATTAAAGTTGTCATATTGAATATTAATTTTTGCTTCATTTCCTATGTTATTGGTCACAGGACACACCAAACCAACATCTTCTGAAATTAAAATAGAAACAATAGGTTCTAACCAATATTTAGAAACGTAAGTATCGTTATTTAGAATAACAAGAATCTCACCACTGGCTTCTGCTAATCCAATGTTGTTACCAGCGGCAAATCCAACATTTTCTTCATTTAAAATGATCTTGAATTTTTTATTATTTGCATATGTATTTTTCAGATAATCTTGTGTTCCATCCGTTGAATTATTATCGACAAGGATCACTTCATAGTTATCATATACGGTATTATTAAGAATGCTCTTTAAACATTTTTTTGTTAAATCAAGATTATTGTAAGTAAGAACAATTAAACTTACTTTCTTTTTATTAATTTCAATCTGTTCAATTGCAGAAAGAAATTCTTTTGCTCTTGTTGACCAGTCATGCTGTAAAGCCCACTCTTTCCTTTTTTTTGCCAGAGCAAGATCATCTTTTTCAGTGAATGCCAAACGCACGTTTTCAAGAAATTCTTCTTTATTTCTTCCCACATGAACATACTCAGAAATAAGCTTGATTTCTGGCATTGCAGTTGAAACGACAGGCTTTCCGGCGGCCAGATACTCATACACTTTGACAGGATTTGTGCATATGGTTAATTCAATTATTTTAAATGGGATAATACAAACATCAAACGAGTACAAATGTTCAGCTAAATTTTGATATGGAATTTCACCGATGAATTTTATATTTTCTATATCATCCGCTTCACTCACATCAATCGTTACGTTTCCTATAATAACAATTTCAAGATCAGGCGCATTTTTAGCGACATATATGATTAAATCTAAATCAAACCACTCAGCAACCGCACCATAATAACCAAGAGTCATTCCATTTGAAGGTTTATTTTCACCGTTTTTCTTATAATCAGAAAAATATTTAACTTCGGCCCCGTTTCTTATAATGGTATTATCTCTCGTTTCAGAGATTCTATCCGATAATGTTTTTGCCGTCGTTATCACGAGATCTGCATGCTTAAGTAAGTCTTCTTCATTTTTGAGCATGAGGTCACTGTTGTTTTCAAAACCCGCATGATGATCCATACAATCATATATTATCGAGTTTTGTACTAATCGCTTACTTACATCATTCCAAAAAGGTAAGTTTATAATGGAAAATGTGTGTTTTAGATTAAAGGCCATACGAACTGAATTAATACTTTTTAAAAGGAAGGCAATCTCATTCGTTTTAAGGGTGTTATTATAAATATTTACATTCATAACATTCAAATTGAGCTTACATATGACAACATTTTTTGATGGTGAACTCTCAAGTTTGAAACCCGGTTTTAATGAATACTGAAATGTGGTTGTGAAATAAATAACGTTACTACCAATATCTGCAATTTCTCTGGATAAATGTTGAGGTCTTTGGATCCGAAAATTCCAATCAATGACAGGAAAGAGTAAAAAGCTGTACCCGTTCGTTCCCTTCAGCGAGTTAAGGTAGGACAAATCTCCATTTATGCTAATTTGGTTCACTTTTATTTCAAGTAATGTATTTTCTTTCGTCTTCCTTTGTATAGAATTAGAAATTAATAGAGTAAAATTATAAATCAAGCTTATTTTTGAAAAGAAAAACTTATGAAAAAAACTCACTTTCCTTAATAGAAAATAACAGGCCGATTTTGGGCGCTTTAAATACCAGATTACTTTCGAGATGTAACATCTGAAACTTAGAGGCAGGTTTCTGTATAATAATTTAAGTTTCTCAATCATATTTAACTCTTCTCTTTACTTTCCTAATAATTACATCAAGTAAACTTTCTATTTTTAATTTATCATTTTCAATCTTTAATTCATTGCTTTTGAAAGCGAGCCGTTCATTTTCATTTTTCAGTTGAAGTATTTCTTTTTCTTTTTCTAAAAAAACATAGGGTTCAAATATTGAATTAGCTCCATAATAATATGTAATATCAGATAACATAAGTTTATTTTTAGAACTCCATGCTTCATGGCAATATACTAATACTATTTGTTTTCCTGGCCAGTATGAGGGAGAATGATCTTTACAATTAATAATATCATTGTGAACTAAGGTCCACTTGCTATCTATTTTTATCGGTATATTCGACTTTAAGAAAGTAAACAGATGCTCGTCTATTCGATCGACTTCTTCAAAGGGGATGGAAATAATAATGATTTCGTTAACATGGTTTTTTATTCTGTCTAAGACATCAAAAGGATTATAAAAATGCTCTAACACATTAGATAATATCATGACATCTGAAGTGAATTCTGTAACCGTGTTTTCGTTTAATAAATCTAAACATAAAAAATCAGAATGTGGATAATTATTCTTCGCGGTTTCAATTGCAACTGAAGAGAAATCAATTCCAAGTACTTTTTTATTAAACACACTTGAAAATAAATCTGTTCCATCTCCTTGAGCACAACCCCAATCACATACTGTTGTGCCATTTTTATTAAGCGCGCTTTTTAACCACACAGGAAGAGATTCAACAAGGATCGTTGCAAAATACCTTGATTGTTCTTCTCCACCATATTCATTCCAATCTTCAGTAAAGCGCTTATCCCAATATTCATTACTATTTATTTTCATGATTCTTCTCAGTAAAATTCGACTCTCACTTCAGGGTTAAATAATCCATGACGTTTTTCAATTGTTACCGAGGTAAAACAAAGGACACCTTCGATATATTCTAAATAAGATATTTCGGAATCATTACTACGCTCTATTGCGACCACTAATATATACTCGCCTGCTGCCAGTTGATTTAATAATGTGAATTTTGTGCGGATCAGCTTACCTTCATAAGGATTAGATTCAACATTTGCTGAATGAACAATCAAATCTATTCCTTTTTTATTTTTAATCGAAATAGCAACCTTGGTGTCAACAGAGATTAATTCACTCGGAATAAAATATTCCAATTGAAATTCCATCAGTGAACCAATTTCAAAAACAGAACATGTTTTATTATATTCGTTCTTCAGTTCAACTTTTTTAATACTGCCTTTATGGGTTCCCCAATGATTTATATATTTATTTGTTGCATTTTCAACGACCTCATTATTCGGTATAGTCGCGCTATCACTGTACATATATTCTAAGTACTTACTTGTTGTATTTGTCACATCATCATCCATTACGATTTTACCTTTATCAATCCAGATCGCTCGTGTACATAATGCACGAACAGATGTAATATCATGACTGACAAATAAAACTGTTTTTCCTGATGCAACGATACTTTTAATTTTATTCAAACACTTTATTTGAAATTTAGCATCTCCAACAGACAATGCTTCATCAATAATAAGGATGTCTGGATCAACATTTATTGCAATTGAAAATGCTAATCGTACATACATTCCGGAAGAATATTGTTTTACAGGATGATCAATGTAATCTGAGATTTCAGAGAAATTGATTATATCATCGATACTTTTTTCTATTTCTTTCTTTGGGAGACCTAGAATTGCGGCATTGAGATATATATTTTCACGCCCTGTGAATTCAGGATTAAATCCCGCGCCTAATTCAAGCAAGGCCGCAATTCTTCCATCAACGTTAATTTCACCGAGCGAGGGTGTGAGCGTGCCACATATTGATTGTAATAGCGTCGATTTTCCTGAACCATTCTTTCCTAATATCGCAACAACTTCCCCTTTGTTTATATTAATATCAATGTTTTCTAGTGCACAAAAATCATCTTTCGTATATTTAACAAGCCGACCATTTAATGAACTGAATATGATTTCTTTTATTCTATGAATTGGCGTCTTATAATTTTTATAGTATTTAAATAAAGACGTAATCGTAATTGCGCGATCAAAGAACATCCGCAAATCCCTTCTTCGTCACATTAAAAAGAGAAAACCCAATGATAAGCATGAGCAAGGAGACGAGAAGCTGATAAGCGTATATTTTAATATCAAATACATTACCCCAAATCATGACATCTCTCGCTTGCTCTATTGTCGTCGTTAAAGGATTTAATCTCATGATGCTTTGAAATCGTTCTGGTAACATTTCTACAGAATAAAAAATAGGGGATAAAAACAATAATAAAGTAGTGATAACCCCTATGATCTGAGTAATGTCTCGAATGTAAACACTCAAAGACGCCAATATATAGCTGACCCCGAGAGTAAACAAAACCATAGGAAGTATCACGATTGGAATCAATAATATAGAGAGATTCGGCAGACCAAATAAAATAAGATAAAAGACAGTCCAAACGATGAAACTCATACCTGCTTGAAATAATGAAGCCCCTAATGCAACAATAGGGAGTATTTCAATAGGGAAAACAACTTTCTTTACCAAATTAGGGTTGCTTATTATTGTTGTTGGTGCTCTATTTACAGCTTCAGAAAAAATGTTAAATATAATGAGACCAGAAAAAAGTAACAATGCAAATTCAGTTTGACTTCCAGTACCTCCAGGCCAGCGTGCTTTAAAGACGACACTAAAAACAAATGTATAAACAACAAGCATCATCATTGGATTAAGAATGGTCCAAGCAAGACCTAATACTGATCCTTTATAACGTGCTTTGATATCTCGGGATACTAAACTAGATAATAGATGACTTAAAGATATGAGCTTGTTTTTAAAACCTGAATCCATCAAACCATTCATTCTTTAAAATCCAAATTTAAATTAGTTAACTTTATACCTGATTTATCTTTTTCAGATAACATCGGTTCAATATCCATCGGCCAATCAATTCCAATATCAGGATCATTCCACATAATAGAGATTTCAGATGATGGGTTGTAATAATCTGTGCATTTATAGACGAATTCTGCTTCATCGCTGATGACATAAAAACCGTGTGCAAAGCCTTCAGGGATCCAAAGCTGGCGTTTATTTTCTGCAGATAAAGAGACGCCAACCCAATGAGCAAAAGTGGGGGAATTCTTTCTGATATCCACGGCAACATCAAACACTTCACCAGAAACAACACGCACTAATTTTCCTTGCGTATTCTGAGTTTGATAATGAAGCCCTCTTAATGTGCCTTTTTTCGATTTTGAGTGATTATCTTGTACAAATACTGTTGGTTTTCCCGTGACGCGCTCTTCAAAATCTTTTTGATTCCATGTTTCCATAAAAAAACCACGATGGTCACCAAACATGCTCGGCTCAATTATTTTCACATCAAGAAAGCTCGTTTCGATTACATTCATTTTCATTAACTCATATCGTCATTAAGATCGTTTAGTGTCTTTTTCCAGTCACTCATTTTAATAGAAAAACCCGCTTCTATTTTTAGACAATTTAATTTTGAATTTTTTGGTCTGCTTGCTTTTGTTGGAAACTCTAGACTCGAAATTGCATAAATTTTGATCTCTTTGTCTGTTTCTTTTTTAGCGTATTGTCCTTCAATAATACAAGATGCAAATTCATACCAACTCACATGTGGAAAACCTGAATAATGATAAATACCAAATTCGGTTTTTCTTTTTTTGAGATTCGATTTCACGAGGAGTGATTTTGAAATAACCAATAAGGCATTCGAAATATCTCCCGCATAGGTTGGACCACCAAATTGATCACAAACAATACTCAACTCATCTTTTTCTTTTGAAAGTCGAAGAATGGATTTTACGAAATTACTCCCGTATTCACTGAACACCCAAGAGGTTCTCAATATAATATGACGTGGACAGTGCTTAGCGACTTCACGTTCACCTGAATATTTGCTTTTTCCGTATATATTTTTAGGGGAAGGCGAGTCTAATTCACAATAGACGCCCTCTTTGTTTCCAGAAAAAACATAATCGGTCGAAATATGCAGCATTAAAGCGCCAACATGATTGGCGGCTATTGCTAAATACTTTGGTCCATCGCTGTTTATTGAAAAAGCAAGTTCAATATTTTCTTCGGCTTGATCTACAGCGGTATAAGCTGCTGCATTAATGATTGCATCCGGTTTAAATTCATTAACCGTTTTATCGACTTCTTTACGGTCAGTAATATCAAGGTCATCTTTGTTTAATGCCAGATATTCCACATCTTTCATAGAGTGAAGTTGTTTTACGAGGCAACGCCCAACCTGTCCTTCGCTGCCTGTGATTAATATTTTCATGGCATTTCTTTTTCTTCTCTTAATAATTTTAATAAATACTGTCCATAATCATTTTTACTCATTAACTGGCCAATATTTTTCAATTTTTCATTATTTAGCCAGCCTTTTCGCCAAGCAATTTCTTCTAAACAGGCCACTTTTACCCCTTGCATATTTTGAATTGTTTGCACGAAAGAAGAGGCTTCTTGAAGGCTTTCATAGGTGCCCGTGTCTAACCAAGCAAAGCCACGCCCAAGCACTTCAACATTCAGGGCCCCCTGATGCATATACATTTCATTTAATGTGCTAATTTCTAGCTCACCACGGGCAGAAGGTTTTACTTCTTTAGCTAATTCAACAACTTGATTGTCATAAAAATACAGCCCTGTTACGGCATAATTTGATTTAGGGTGAGTCGGCTTTTCTTCAATGGAGATGGCTTGCATCTTGTCATCAAATTCAACCACCCCAAACCGTTCAGGATCTTTTACTTGATACCCAAATACCGTTGCACCCTGTTCACTCGCAGCGGCTTTTTCTAACATTTTGCCAAAGGATTGACCGTAGAAAATATTGTCACCCAGCACCAAACAAACGCGATCATTGCCAATAAATTCCTCAGCAATAATAAAGGCTTGCGCTAATCCATCCGGGCTTGCTTGGGTGGCATATTGAAGATCTATACCAAAATCTTCTCCATTTCCTAAAAGGTTTTTAAAACTGTTGGCATCTTCTGGTGTAGTAATAATCAGTATTTCACGGATACCTGCCAGCATTAAGGTAGAAAGCGGATAGTAAATCATGGGTTTGTCGTAAATAGATAATAATTGCTTCGATACGCCACGCGTGATGGGGTATAAACGAGATCCTGACCCGCCAGCTAATACGATCCCTTTCATTTGTATTCCTTTAATTAATTTTCCCAAGGCGTTCAAAGCTATACGTGCCATCTAAGACACGCGACCACCAGGTTTGGTTCGCTAAATACCATTGCACTGTTTTGCGCATTCCGCTTTCAAAGGTTTCTTGTGGTGTCCACCCTAATTCACGTTCAATTTTTGTCGCATCAATGGCATAACGCTGATCATGACCCGGCCTGTCTGTCACATACCGAATGAGATCTGAGTATTTATCAATACCTTGAGGTTTTTCTGGTGCGAGCTCTTCAAGCAATGCACAAATTGTTTGCACAACCTCAATATTGGTTTTCTCGTTTTTTCCGCCAATATTGTATGTTTCACCCACGATGCCTGTCGTCACGACCTGATAGAGTGCTTTTGCATGATCCTCGACATACAACCAATCTCGGATTTGTTGACCGTTCCCGTATACGGGTAATTCTTTGCCTTTTAAGGCATTTAATATCATGAGCGGAATGAGCTTTTCAGGAAAATGACAAGGACCATAATTGTTTGAACAATTTGTGACAATCACAGGCAGTTCATAAGTGCGAAACCAGGCACGCACTAAATGATCACTTGCTGCTTTTGATGCAGAATAAGGGTTTGAAGGGGCATAAGGCGTTTCTTCATTAAAAAGACTTTCCGTGTTTTCTAAATCACCATAAACCTCATCGGTTGAAATATGATGAAAACGAAATGTTGATTTTCTCGATGCGTCTAATTTATTCCAATATTGGCAAGAGGCCTCTAATAAAGAAAAAGTCCCGACTATATTGGTTTCCATAAATGCTTTCGGTCCATCAATCGATCTGTCAACATGTGATTCTGCAGCCAAATGCATGACGGCATCAGGCTGATAATGCGAAAAAACACGATCAAGTTCTTCTTTATTACAAATATCCACTTTTTCTAAAAAATACCGATTGCTTGATTCAACACAAGATAAAGATTCTAGATTTCCCGAATAGGTAAGCTTATCTACATTGATAACGGTGTCATTTGTCGTATTTATGATATGGCGAATAAGTGCAGAACCTATAAAACCTGCACCGCCAGTTATGATTATTTTCACTCAGCCTCTTTTAGATTTTAAAATTAAAACAATGTATATTCTTATGACAGTTTCATACCTGGATAAATCGCATTTTTTATAAAGAGACGCAGGGATTTTATGGCATTATACCCCTCGCCTTTGAAGCTGGATGGGTGTGAGCCACAGGGATCTTCAATTAGTTTGGGTGTATTCAATAATCCGATATAAATATAACAAATCACTTAAAAGCGCTGTCACTATTTCAATGGCGACGGGACGTCAAATTTGTAAAAATAGAATGTAAAGAGAATGTTTTCTTCAACGCCAGGGGCACCGCATGACTTTTTTTAATCCTCCTGTAAATTTGAATTGAATGAAATTCGTTCACTCATCAAACGAATAGAAATAAATGGACTCAATCTTCTATATCCAGTGAACTCATTGATTGAAATATTTCGGAGATCTTTATTTTAAAGATGTCCTGAAGCCATCAGCAATAATAAATATGAATAATATGTCTATTTATTCATGAAAAAAAGACTTACGCCCCTCGCCTTTAAAGCTGCGTGGGTATAGAGACATGTTCACTGAATGCGTTAAGGGACATCGGCGTTCCAAAAGGGAGTATAAGATCACAGCCAGACTGTACCCAAGACACTTGAAGATGCGTGTAGGCGGCAAACGAGTGAAGGCCCTGAGCATAGAGTGACGATGTGATTGATCTTAAGCGAGAGCAGGCAACACCCACGCAGTTTCAAAGGCGACGGGTAGAATCGTCAAATTCTTATTTAGTGGTTAAAAAACGTTCAAGATCTTGCCCTGTCTTGAAGGCGGAGTATGCCCCCCGTAAATAGAAAGGGTCATTCTGCTCGAAAACACAAAAAAATTTAATTTGACACAAAATGAACTTATTCAAGGGGGGATTCTTTTCATCTTTATTAATTTACAAGATTCAAAATGAAGTCTTTTATATTATACAGGGATGAAAATGCACTGATC
>CAMRDW010000062.1 GCA_947041315.1 uncultured Enterovibrio sp. | reverse complement strand
TAGGGGGCGAGCAAGTGAAGGCCCTGAGCAGAGATTCACTGTGTAATTGGGATGAACGAGCGTAGCCAACACCCACGCAGACTCAAAGGCGACGGGTATATCCCCAACGTCTCGCTTTCTTGGGTATATCACATGATTTCTCAGTACATATTCCTTTGAGTTTTACCTAAAACATTAAAGAGTCTCTTTCGGTCTTCGGTTATGTCCCTCTCTGCGTTGACGATCCACGCGGATTGTTTGCACTTTTGAAATCAAATAACAAAGTCTATCTATCTCAACAGCCTTCTAGAGTCGGCACCCTAGACCTGTCTTCGAATGTTCTGAGTTTTTCCTTTTTAAGGATAAAACAAGAAGCATAGCCACTTAAATACGCAATGGATTTTCTTGCATTCGAAGTCTGAGTATTCAGGCCCACCAAAGATGGCACAAAAACACATTCAAATGAATAAACTCAAAGTCCGTATTTTTACAAAACAGACTTTAATTCAAAGGACAGCTTCTTTTTTAAAGACCGTTGAGGTCAATTTATATAGATAACTGCTATTTCGCACCTAAACATCGATTATTTTAAAATCTGACGTTTAAATCAAAATTGTTTTCCAATGTGCGGAATGTCGTTTATAAACGTCCTTCGTAATGGCCTCAGATCAATTTTATAATCTCAATGAAAAAGAGAATGTAATGCATGATCTGTATCTCAAAATGCGTCTTTACTTTGCTAACGTCAACTTCATTTCCCTTTATGTGCCGTACAGAATAGGTGAAAAAACATACATTCAAACGCAGAGAAAATGAATTAGAGGCTAAATTTATGCCTTTCTCTTGTCTACACGGCTCCTAAAATTTAAGTTATAATAAAATAGATAAGATTTTGAAATCATTAACATTTCATAGAAACAAAAATACAACATTAGATCAAGCGAACGAGAAGAAGAATGCTTTTAATTTAGGTTTAAAATCCATACAGTTACAAAAAAACATTCAAACTTATTCACTGTTTCTGTGGATAACTCAGTGAATGATCGAATTATAATGGTACCCTAAAGTACTTTATACCCAAGATATTTAACAATTCAAAAAGGCGGCGAGGACGAAAAGTGCCTAAACATAGGTCTTAGATTGCAGCACTATGTGACTGGACTTTGAGACTGCAGCCAAAAATTTTACATCCTCAAAGGCGAAAGGTATAAAAAAATCAGTTAAGGAGCCCTTTTGGTTTGGGTGATTAAAAAATGTTCATATACTTAAAATAGATTTTTATTGTTACATAATGAATACTTTTCTTTGTCTGAAAAAACACGTTAAAGACAATCAGTGGATTTAATCTGACCAAAGAATCAATGTCATAGTCGATTTTTAGTGACAATATTGTCCCATAATAAAAACAAGGTCCTTGCCTCATTATCAGAATAACAAAAATGAACATTCTTAAAAATAAAAACAAATGTTATCTTTTAAATGAATTTTACGACAAAATGTTGTCTGATAAATGGCCGACTCTCTTTCTCCACGAAACAGGAAAAATTATGTGTCAAACACCAGAGTTGAGAATAAATTCAACACATTTTAAGGACTTCACTTGTCAAGAAAAAAACAATAATGATCAAGAAATACAGATATTCTTGTTCTGATTTATTCAGTAAATTGACCCATTTAGGGGAGAATCACCATTGATCTCTGTAGAAAAATATGAGGGATTGACCGCGCGCATTGCCTTGATCAATGAAGAAGTAAAACAACAAGATGTTGAATTTTACTTGTTTATTCCCGGAGAATTGAATTTTTCAAAAAATGTGCTAACAGAAGATGAATTTTACAATACCGTTTATTCCAATACTCGCACTTATTTTACATCTCAATATCACCTGCCTTTAGTCCATTCTCGTTGGGCAAGTCGTGATAAACTTCCGTCAGATAAATACCGCGTGAGTTTAAGCTTATACGCATTTCAATATGCCATATCATTAGAAAAAACAACCCATCGTTTCTTTGATACGCTCACGGATGTAGAAGAAAAAGACGCAGTTGAACAACTTGAATACATAACAGACATGGCCGTCGAAATTCTACGTCGTTTGAGACGGTACGTCCCAACGGACAGTGGACTCATTAGATATTATAACAATATAGATAATTACTTGTCTTGGTTAACTGAACAACGGTTTTTATCATTGATTGCTCACATGCCTCGAAGTGCTGTTTTTAAACCCATTCGAGAACAGCTTATCTTATTTTGTGAAACAGAATCTCAATATAGAATTGACCAAAAATACAATTCACAAAAAGCGCAACAAGATCCAACTCGTATGGTGAATAAAATGCGCTTAGCACGCCGATTAATTGAATACCCTGTCACGATAAGACAAAAAGAATTCGTTTTAGGGGAAACCTTAAACAAAATAGCAAAAGGAACGGCCACCGGTTTGGTTATGATATTTGTTACCTTTGCCATTATTCGTATGCGAAGTTTTCTTGGAGAAATTACACTTTCTTTTGTACTTGCAATGGCCGGAATTTATGCACTTAGGGAAATTTTTAAAGATGATTTACGCGATGTGCTTTGGCGTTGGATCAGAAGAGGACGCCCAAAATGGAGAAAAATGTATATAGATCCAACTTCCGGTCAAAGAGTTGGAACACAATTAGAATGGTTGGATTATATCCCCTTTGAAAAATTACCAGCTGATGTGCGACATATGCGAAAAGGAAAACTACGTCAAAGAGGCGAATACGTTGTAAGAACTAAAATGGTGACCCATATGTCAACAACTAAATTTTTAAGCGGTTATGACATGACACGCGAAGTATGGCGTATCGATTTTCGTCCTTTCACTCGATTAATGTCTCGTGGCACGGAAGGATTTTATTCATTAAATGAAGGGCAAGTCAGCCGAGAATCAATTGAAAAACGCCATCAATTTAATTTAATTACTAAACAAAAAAATGACGATGGAAGCATGACACTACAGCGTTGGAAAATAACAGTTAATAGATCAAAGGTCGTTGATATTGAAGAGGTTTTCTCATGATACCATCAAGCCTCATTCTTCGTTTTTTTCCGATTTATCCCTAAATGATTATATTTTTAATACGCCTTATCGAAGAAAAACGAATAAGGCAACGTTCAATAAAAATAGCATTTCCTGGATAAAAGCATTTCGATTAATAATCATGTTCCCTTTTTCACTCTTCGCTGAAAATTGAAGATCCCTTTAATTTCATTTGAAGTCACTGTGATTACATTATATGAAATTAAAAACCTGATCCTAATTTATCGACAAGACTGAAAATTGCACCAAAAATCCAAATGACAGATGATGCAAGAACAATAAGAGAGAGATTTTTTAACACCCCACTTAATCGTTCGATGTCTAACAAGATTTTCACATCACATTTATAAGCCATTTTCTTAACTGTCTCACTAAATGAATCAAGACCTGAATAGATGTTAACAGTTAAAAGCATTTCATCCGTCAATAAACCTGTGTCTAATGCTTCTTTATAACTTTTACCTAATTTCATATTATCCATGAATTTTTGAAGATGATATCCAAGCCATGGGCTTGCCCTCTCTTTCATTAAATTTAAAGAGTCCATCATGGGAACACCATTAAGCATTAAACTAGACAACATTCTAAGAAACAAGCCAAGCTGTAACAACTTATAATAATTGTAAGGAGGAATTCGATCTAAATATCTACTTCTTAAATTACCTTTTAATAAAGGCATCGATATTCTAATGATAAAAACAAATACTGTCGAAAAAACAAGAATTGTGATAATCCCGCCTTCTGATAAATAAGTACCAAATCCATAAAGATTTTTTGTTACATTAGGCCAACTATCAATGGGTAAGACACCTAAAAAAGTGGGAAAAACCTGTATTGAATAGCCCATAATGACTAAAAGAACAACAATAATCAAAACAATAGGAGTAATTAGAGATTTCCTTAAAAGCACTAATATTTCATTGTTCTTTTCTATCATTGAAATAAGCATTCTCATACCTTGAGAAAGTTGTCCGGATTTCTCTGCCGCATTAATCACGGTTAAATCTTGAGGTGGCACTATTCCGGTAAGAACATCAGAAACAGAAGATGAACTCTTCATTTTATCAACAATGGTTCCTAGCCTTTTTATAAATCTTTTACCGTAGACTTTCTCTCCTTCTTCATTTTGCATTGAGGTAATAGCCGTATATAAAGGAATTCCATCATCTAATAGATCGGCTAAAAGTGTGTATAAAATTAACCTATGATTTAGACTGATATACTGAAAAAATGAAATTTTCATCATCCGCATCCAATGTCCCATATGAAGATCTGAAATAATTAGAACATACATAACCTTCCAGACATAAATAATAAATTTTATCTTTTATAGAATACCCTGCTCCCAACTCAGTAAGAGATCGTTTGGACTTATTGTATGTATAAATATCGACCCAACGATGCTCAGAAACTAGCTTTAAAATATTAAAATCGGGAATCATTTGCTCAACAACTAATTTTCTACCTATGATCGCTTGTTGCTTGCATTCAGTACAACCTGGACCTTGGATTTTTACTTCTCGACCATATTCATTGATGACTTTTTCAGAACAATTAGGACAAAGTTCTGGTGCCAATTTTTGATTCATCACTCCTACGATAAAGCCAGGTGTTGAAAGTTTATCAAGACCAATCCCTAAACCATTCAATCGCTGTAAAACACCGACGACATTCCCTGCATGGATTGTAGTGAGACACAAATGCCCACTTTCAACAGCTGAAGCAAGTGCCTGACCTGTTTGATTATCTCGTATTTCACCAATCATAAGCACATCCGGATCACGTCTCATAGAGGATCTGACCGCTTCAGCGAAAAGATTTTCACCCGATTTAGATTTTACAACCGAACTTTGTTGAGCTCCTTCTATCACATACTCAACAGGATCTTCTACGGATAAAAAACAACCTTCCTTTTTGTATTTATTAAAATACAGATATTCCATATAATTTTTTAACGAGGTTGACTTTCCAGAACCTGTGACCCCTGAAACAACAACTAAACCAGATGGATTTGACAAAATATTGTCTATAATTCGAACTTCTTCTTCTCTTAAATGAAGAGTTGCAAGGTCAGTACAAACAGACTTGTTTAAATTTGGATATATCACACGTAAAACGGCATGATAGGGTGATCCCTCAACCCCTTTTCCAAAAATCGGCATATGAGCATAACGAAACCGATAACTTACATTACCAATATCAAGCAATATATTTGCATCTTGTGGTGATTTCGTATTCCATGTCGTTTCTTTAGTTGATGCCATTACGTTATACAATACAAACAACATTTCATCGCATTCAGGTGACAGTAATTCTTGATATAAATCAACACGTCCATTGACCCTAAATTTAATTTTCGCGGTATCGTCATCGCGAACAAAATGAATATCACTTGCTTTTTGTTTAATCGCCTTATCTAAGATAGACAAAATACGCTCTTCAGAACGTGTTTTATTTTTATTATTAACTTCATTTTTACTTTCCTGAATTAATTTAGCAAAAAGCAGCTTATAATGGTCTTCTGTCGTCATTAAATATTTTAAATTATCACTTTTTAGTTGGTATTTTATAAGAAATTCGGGGAGGTTCTGTTCCGGAAATACTTGATGAAGCTCGCCCTCCACTTTAGTAAAAATCAAATTTTCATTCTTAAAGAAAATAACATTTTCCGCACTTTGTAAAATTGATAATTTCATAATTTTATAACTTCTGAACCTTTCATGAGAGCGACTTCTTTTTGTAAAATTTTAACTTTCCAACCATGATATCTGTCTCCATTATTTAATGTTTCCGATTTACCACTATAGGAAAGCACTGCTTGAATTTTATTTCCAATTCCAATTATATATAACAGTTTTATTTTATTTGGATCAAAGCCGTCATTTCGGTCTATCTTCTTAATGATCCTTTCTTCAGTCTCTTTTTTTGTTTTTGTTTCTTTTAAAAAGAGCTTCTCTTCATAAATTTTATTTTCTACTTCTTGTATTTTTTTCTTTAATTCAAGTTGTTCTAATTCACCTTTAAGTCTATTCATGTTCTTATAATGATTCTCATATTCCGACAATTCACTCGAAAATGATACGGGAATTGAAATAACAATTACAATTGCATAAAGTATATATTTCATGACAAATCTCTTTTAAATACAATAATAAGTAAACTTAATGTTTAATTTTCCGTCTTTTAAATGCATAGATTCAAACTGAATAAGATCATTTTGATAGTATTCTTGTAGCAGATCTAAAATAAAGATGTCCGATGTTTCGAAAATTATATCTGCTTTTTTTAAAGCCGAATGAACAGCCCAGTCATACGAAGACGAATAAGAAAAAACATCAGATGGAATTACAATATCAAATGTTGTTTTAAGACTGTATTTCAAAAGAGATTTAAACATATAGGCGTTCGAGATGAATTCTGTACATATTTTAAGATCAGAAAGCTTATCAGAAAAAACAACGTTGGCATCCATTTTTATAGGGTAATTTACATCTTGATATGTTAATTCATTTTCATTAAAAATAGGGAGATAAGATTCATCTCCTTTTTTTAAAGTGATATATTCGAACAACCTGTCTTCTGACTTCATATATCTAACATTACAAACATTGACATTGCAAATAACTTCATTTTGAAACCATCCCATCGTCTGAAAGAAGATCTTGTCTTTATATAGTTCATTATAAAGCTCTCTCATACTGATGATATTAGGCGAGGTGAGAATTTCTGTTATCTCGGTATTGTATAGTTTCTCGTCATTCAAAGCTTTTGATGCTTTCTGTTTATTTGATATCTCGATTTTTTCAGCAGAAATACTTTTTTTATAGGAAAACCCAATCAATACAATAATTAAAATAAAAAGTAAAACAATGACAAAGTACAAGGTCTTTTTTAATGGTATCCCTAACTTATCTATAATAACCATAAATATATACCAAAAGAAATTGAAGAAAGAAATATAATGGCAAAGGTTAACAAATAATATTGTAACATAGACGATTTTACTTTTATTTCAGCATCAGAAACGAGCTGAGATATTGATTCAACTTTTATTACAGGATCATCTTTGAAAAAAAACATCTTAGAGTTTACAATTTGATCGATCATTTCACGACTGATAGAAAAACATTTGTTATCCTTCCAAATGAAACCATCGTTATGATCTTCATCGAAGGTTATAATACAATTCTTATATTCTTCATTAATGATACAAATAGGAACAAGTAACTTATTTGAAGCCTCTTCACTTACAAAATGCTGAGTATTTGAGTAACAAAAATATATATTGTTACTGATTGTTTTTACACTCAACACCGTGTGCCAACCTTTTTCTTTATATTCTTTGTATACACTATCCTCTTTTGGAAGCCATACATATTCATTAGACATTCCTAACCCCGTTTCGCAATAGTACTGGATAATTTATAACTATCTGCACCAATAAGAACAGCTATTATTTTTTCTTCATCTTTATTGTCTATTTTCCCACCAAGTATTTGAGCTGAGCTTTGATAATTACCCGAGTTTCCTGAATAAAGAGCAATTAATTCTATATTTCCTGAGTCTAAAGTCACGGTTGAAAGCGTTTCCGTCTCATCAACTGTAGGAAGTTGAATTCCAGATAAAGAAAGCAGATTTATTAGTTTTTTCTCTGTAAATCCAGAGGTTAACTGAATCCGTCCATCTTCCAAGACTTTAGGAAGAATAAGCATACTCAAACCAGTTGTAATTTCTGCTGTTTTTACTGATGTGGTTTCTCTATCTATATTTGCATTTTCTTCTCTTTCTATTTCAGAAATATAAGAGGTTGTGGTAGTTAAGTTTATGGGCATAATTCTATTTGGTAAGCCGACAAATTGACCTTCACTGATCACATCTTGAGCAATAACTTGAACAATGGCATCAAGGTTACTGCTAACTGAACGTTTCGAAATTGAAGCTCCGCCAGCAATCACGGCATCAACAATTTCACTGGTTACCGTAAAATTATCACCAGTTAAGTCAAGACCTAAATTTAAAGCCATTTGATTTATTTTATTTCTGCTTAATGTTATAACTCGATACTGAACAGCCACTTGCATTAAACTTTCTAATTTTATTCTTTCAAATAGTTGATCTACATCAGAGATAACCCATGGTCTGGCAGTCACTTTCACAATCGAAAAATCTTCTAATATAGTTGAATATCCATTTTCACCAATAACATCATCAAGATATTCTCCTATTTTTTCCCAGGTATCACTTTCAATGCTGCTTTCTGATTTAGCATTTAATCCACCGCCAGAACCTTCGCCGCCTCCGACAGTGAGCGAAGCTGTCGATTTATTACCATCAATAAATTGATTTAGACTGTATGTTTTTGTTTCGTAAACACTGACTCGAATCAAATTCGTATCATCAATTCCTATTTTAACACCATATAATTTACCTAAATACTCCATGAATCCGGCAAGATTTCCTTCGTAATTCACTTTTCGTGATTCATTAAGATCTGCAGTATCCTCATCACCAAGCGCGTAGTAATCAGAAATATAAGAAGAAATATTAAACTGAGACTCAATAAACTCCAATACTTCATTTAAATTAAGCATTGAAACACTATAAATGTTTACAGGTAATATCAAATATTTTGATTTGACACTGTCTTTTGATACTGTCAAATATGGACGGTCATAAACTGAAAAATTGTTTGTCCTATTTTTTAATTCTCCCATTCCTTCTTCTACAATTTTCTCCAATTTGATAACAGATTTATTTTTCTCATCACTATCCATCATTGAACAACTAAATAAAGTGAGAACAATGACAAAGGTTAATATATTTTTCATTTATTAACTTCTCACAGAATAAACAAGAACTACTTTATTTTTAAGATAGACATTTAAATGTATATCTATCCCCATTTTCGAAAGATCATTTGCAATTGATTTAAGAATATTCAAAACATCCTCGCCTTCATATTGAACACTGTTCTCAAAAGAGACATCATAACTTGTATCCCAAATAAGCTTATATCCATTTTGTTTTAGAAAATCATCAAGCTTTAGTTTTAATGAATCAAAAGAATTAGCCGAGAAATTAAGATGTTTTATATAGTCATTATCTATAAATTCTGTTGGCTCAATATATTCAAGAATATTGTTAGACGCGTTCTCTTCATTTTCTTTAATATTTCCATGAGGAATTTTATTATCTTCATTTACTTTGATGTGATCATTGCTTTCAATCTTTATTTCAGCCTCATTTGTGTTTTCTTCTACTTCAGAAAAGACAAACATACCACTAGAAAAAAAGTCCTCATCTAAAATTTCAGATTCGTTTTTTTTATATTTATTCGAATTATCCGTCTCTGAAAGATTATCTAATGCAGAACATCCAGTCATGAACAATATTAAAATATATGCTAAAGAATAATACATCTCAAATTTCCTTACACCATTGCAAGACAACAAAAGACATTGATTTTGGATTTCTCAAAACAGATTTACCCTCATTTGCAGCAGCATATGAACCATCAAAACCTATTGAGCCATTTATTATCCATCGTTGCCTTACGTCATCCTGTGTCCATTGTAATGATAAACCAGACATCATTGCATGTTTTCCATTTGCGCCTTTCGTACCCTTACTTCTAATATTACTTGGCTGCTCGAAATTAGTGCCATCTTCTGAACCTGTTGAAAAAGAACTACTAAACGCTGTAATTTTATTATTCATAACTAAACTACCACCAAAAGGGCATTTAAGATAAGGAATATAAACATCTTCATTATTTCTAAATACATGCAGAGAGACTTCAACTGATGTTCTTTTCTTTTCCTCTCCAAAAGCAAACCCACCCTCTGCAATTAAAAAATTAGCATAATTATCTTTATCTGACACAGATCTTAAACAAGGTTGCTTAACACCTGACAGGCTTTCCCAGCACAATGCTTTATCTTTTTCCATTAGAGTAGAACCATCATTTTTCAAATATATTTCTTTTGGTTTATTTTCAGAAATTACAGGAATGTCTACCCCTGCATATAAATTTCCAGATGTGACGGATTCAATATAAAGACTTAAACTTTCTAAATTATCTGGGCCCATCAAACTAGATAAAGGGATATTCGAGCCAGCTTCTAATGTATAGCTGCTTCCACTTTTTTTATATTTTGAAAGAATAATCTGATTTTCATCAATTTCAAATTCACCGTCTTTTTTAGCTTTACTCAACGAATTAACGACTCTAAAAAAATTATCCGTATTCTGATTGGAATCAGAAACATATTGGATGCTTCCATTTTTTATATATCGTGTAACTCGTGGGTACATAACATTTGAATATGTTACATATTCAAGATTAAAACCTATAAATATCAAATCAAACATTTCATGGCTATTGAAATTGCAAGGCAAGTAGGTTTTCACAACGTTTTCTGGAATTATACCTTTTGGGTTGCAACTCTCTTTTTTTAGCCAGCGGATGTTTTTTGTAATATTAAATCCCAAGCCAGATAGCATTAAGGAAGGATTAGGAACATAATCCTTCCCATCGCTAGTAAGTGGATCAACTTTTAAATGATATGTTGATAAATATTCTTCAGACGTCAGCACTAATTTTAAAATATTATTTACTGTTTCTTCTGTTTTTTGATTTATTGCATAAATCTTGAGTTGAGTCCCAATATAAGATAAAACCCAACCCATAATTGCAGCGGCTAAAATTGCTTCAAGTAGAGTGGCACCACGTTGATAATTCAGCATATTAATTCCATCAATATTACTGTACGTTGTTTATCGGCCACCAACATAAACATCATAATAAGAGTCTTTTCCAGCAACACCGCCACATAAATTAGAAACTTGTTCAATTTTTGTTATATCAAATGAGTTTGGTCCACCTTTTGTTGATTTAATAACCCCAGTCGGACTTGTTGCATTTGGCTCAACAAAGAATTCATTCACCATTTCTTCACCTACATTAGCTACTTGAATAAATTCAAATAAATCACTGCCATTTGATACTAAAGAAGTACATTGTGTCTGTGTTAAACCGCCCACTTTTACAGCAAATCCTCTGTTTGGAATACCATTATTCTGCGCTGTAAAAATAGAAAGAGCATCCCCAGTAAATGGATTAGAAAGATCCGCAGAGCTTAATTTTCCCATGGCTAATAATGCATCAGAAAGTTGAGCTGATTTCGCAGGATCACTCCCAATTTCTGGATATGATTTTTTACTCCTATAAGTCGAAATCATAGAAGTCTGTATTGTATTTAATGCTTGATTCAATTTTGTAACATTTTGATTATCAATTGCTCGTTGGGCAAGAACAACAACACCCGCAGCAATTACCCCCATGATCCCAAGTACAATAATCACTTCTAATAAAGTCATACCTTTCTGATTCTTTATTTTAAAACCTAGCATGGTGTATTTTCCTCAATTATTTTTTGCTACGTATTGAATAGTGGCTATTTTCAAACCCATTGACTTCTAAAATAAATAGGAGGCATTGGTTAGAATAAAATCTCTTTGTTGTTTCTTAATCTTTTAAAGCATTTTTTAAAATAAAACATCTAATAATGTTAATGGTTCCGCTTTGCTCTTTTGATGAAACTAACACGTCCGTTGTGAATTAAAAATCTAGCATTGAAAAGGCAAATAATTTGTATCATTATCAATAAGATTATTTTTTCTTATATTTAATAACCACATTCCATTTACAAGACTAAAGATATTAAATAAAGTTATTATGTTAATAAATATTGACAGATTAAAATCCCATCGGATATACAGGCAATAAATCGAATATGCCGTGGCCTAATGATAATGGACAGCATTTTATATGGTAATCTAAGCATCTCTTGATTTAGAGGCGTTCTATGGCAAGAGAACCGTACTTTTTCAATAGAATTTTAACTTGAATGTAGTGATTAACGCTTTGGAATGGCAGGTCAAAATTTCAAAATATGCTGACGGGTTATCGTACAGCCAAAGACTCAATAAATACTGAAAAAATGAGCAGAGCTGAGATGTAACGAAGAGACTGAACAAAAAGAGGTCGTTTTCAAGAAGCTTAAAGTGCATCTTGCTCCTTTTGTTGTAACCCGGCTGTATAGTAGTAACTGGAGGATTATGAACGACAACTCGATTCAAGAGAACACGAAATAGCTAAACAAAATACGCAAAAGATTGAGCGAAAAAATCGATTTTAAATAAGAATCAAATGATTAACGCGACGTACAATTTGCTTTTCAAAGAGCAGATTAATTCATGACATTGTTATTAGCCATATATTAACGACGTTGAATTTAAGATTAATATTCATGTGAAAATTCAGGTTTGAGCCACTCGTGCAGCGAAGCTCTAATCCGACATTCCGCACCATTTTTTTGATTTTTTTCGGAGAAAATAGGCATATTTTCGTGGGGGTTCAGCGAAAATTTAGTTTTATGGTTCAATGAGGGTGTTATTAAGCAGAATATTAAAATTGCATCTTTGATTAGCTTAAAATTAAAAAAAGGAACTCAACGATAATTAATCTCAGAAATTCATTATAAATGCCATAGCTCTACTCATCTCGCCATATAAATGTGACATAAATCACGATAACTAATTCCATTATTAGGTGCGGAATGACGGTCTAATACCAATACACCTAAACATATGCGCTGATATACCCAAGACACTTGAAGTTGCGTGTAGGCGGCAAACGAGTGAAGGCCCTGAGCAAAGAGCGACTATGTGATTGGCCTGAGCGAGAGCAGCCAATACCCACGTAGTTTCAAAGGCGACGGGTATATACATGGCAAAACCATTTAAATGACGGTTTGAAGGCCGAGTATTGCTAACATAAAGTGTTCGCGTATAAACGCTTAAGTGCACTACTATCGAAAGGAAAAATAAAATGAGGCGGCTCCCCATCAATAAATTTGTTGGTGCCGCCACTATAAGCTAAAGCTAAACCTAAAAATATACGAACCTATATGCGCTCTTCATGCTCAACTGCACATCAGTACATCTATTTTTAAAAAAATGGATGGAACACTTTTCATGAAACATTGAATTTAAAAGAAAAGTGTTTCAGTCCACAAAAGAGAAATCGGTTATAATCAAAAGCTATTAATTTTCAGAAAATGTCCAACGTATTCCTAATGCCTTTTCTCGTTTTTCTCTTTCTAGAAAATGAGATCAACCTTTCCTTAAACGCGCTAAAGTCCTTTCTAAATGTTGATCTAAAGGTGCAGATATATTCATACTCTTTTGCGTTGATGGATGAATGAATTGAATGTTTGCCGCATGTAAAAATAAACGTTTTAAACCCAATTTATGGGTATAGGCATCAAAACGAGGATCACCATAATGATCGTCCCAAGCTATGGGATGTCCCGCATATTGGCAATGCACTCGGATTTGATGTGTTCGTCCCGTGATTGGACTTGCTTGAATCAAGGTCGAATTTTCAAAACGCTCAATGACTTTAAAACGTGTTTCAGAAGGTTTTCCTCCTTCATTAACCCGAACAATACTGTTAGTTTCATTTTTTTGTAAAGGGGCATCGACTTTCTTCATTGCCGAAGTCCAGCTCCCCATAACCAGAGCAAGATAATATTTTTGTACCGTTTTTTCTCTAAATTGTTCTTGCAGATGACGTAATGCAGAGCGTTTTTTGGCTATTAACAAAAGACCTGAGGTGTCTCGGTCGATACGGTGCACCAACTCTAGATATTTAGCAGCAGGTCGCAGCGCTCTCAAAGCCTCAATGACACCAAAACTCAAACCACTTCCACCATGCACAGCTGTACCTGAGGGCTTGTTCAAAATCAATATATATTCGTCTTCATGAATAACACAGTGTTCTAACTCTGCTACTTTTTTTAGTTTGGTATTCGGTTGTTCAACATGTTCTGTTTCTGGGATATGTATCGGAGGAACGCGAAGAATATCTCCAGCTTGAAGTTTGTATTCCGGCTTTATTCTTTTTTTATTAACCCTGACCTCTCCTTTACGAAGTACACGATAAATTCTGCTTTTAGGCACATTTTTTAGCTTATTGAGGAGAAAGTTATCTATCCTCTGGCCTGCAATGTCATCTGAAATCTCAATGAATTGCACATTTGGTTTTATAGTATTCATAGGATCCGCATTCTACATTGCATCAAAGTAGTTTGCTGCAAAAATCTCTCCCTGTTATAGTTGCTTCGTGGCATAAAGATAATTATCTTTTTTGTTTTTATATCGGATATAAAACCGTCAATAAAAGGCTACTTACCTGCTTTATCCTTGACAATTAGATCTTCATTTTGCTTTTTAGTCTGTTGTACCTAACCAGTAAAAATTTAATTTGTCTTTATTATGCAGCATTTGGCGTAAGACATAAGGGAAAAGCCCCGTTAGCTTGTTAGCTCCACGTAACAAACATGCAATGTTAAAATGACAACCGCCATACCGCGGAAAACCAACTGAGTAATCCAAAATTGTTTCTGATTTTCGTTTCAGTCGGCCCATATGTATAGCCCTAGAGCGTCTCTGATCTTCCAGCCGTGAGGTTGCATCAATATCAGACTTGGGACCTGGCAGCATTGTCCTGTTTGTATCGTACCTAACACGCTAATAACTATAAATAATTGAGAAAAATTGAATATGAAAAGAATGTTGATTAACGCAACTCAAAAAGAAGAGTTGCGCGTCGCATTGGTTGATGGACAGCGCTTATACGATCTGGATATCGAAAGCCCAGGCCATGAATCAAAAAAAGCCAATATCTATAAAGGACGTATTACACGTATAGAACCCAGTCTAGAAGCCGCTTTTGTCGACTACGGCTCTGACCGCCACGGTTTTCTCCCACTCAAAGAAATCGCCCGTGAATATTTTCCTCACCATTACAATCCTCAAGGCCGCCCTAATATCAAAGAAGTTTTGAAAGAAGGCCAAGAAGTGATCGTTCAAGTTGATAAAGAAGAACGTGGTAATAAAGGAGCCGCACTTACCACATTCATTTCTTTAGCGGGCAGCTATCTCGTTCTCATGCCAAATAATCCAAGAGCCGGTGGAATATCCCGTCGTATTGAAGGTGAAGAACGCACTCAACTTAAAGAAGCCATGTCAGGTTTAGAACTTCCTCAAGGGATGGGCTTAATTGTACGTACCGCTGGAGTCGGTAAATCAGCAGAAGAACTTGAATGGGATTTAAATTATCTACTCAGTAATTGGGATCGAATTCAAAGTGCAGCAGACTCTAAACGTGCGCCCTTTTTGATATACCAAGAAAGTGATGTAATCGCCCGTGCATTTAGGGATTATCTACGCCGCGACATTGGTGAAGTCTTGATTGACAGTGAAATCGTCTTTAATCAAGCCCGTGAACGCATTAAGACAACTCGACCCGACTTTATTCATCGTGTCAAACTTTATTCTGGTGAAGTGCCTCTTTTTAGCCATTATCAAATAGAAAGTCAAATTGAGTCCGCTTTTCTACGTGAAGTCAGCTTACCTTCAGGTGGATCAATTGTCATCGACCCAACAGAAGCATTAACCTCTGTCGATATAAACTCAGCAAGAGCCACAAAAGGTTCAGATATCGAAGAAACCGCCCTTCAAACAAACCTTGAAGCAGCAGATGAAATTGCTCGCCAATTACGCTTACGTGATTTAGGCGGCTTGGTCGTTATCGATTTTATCGATATGACCCCCGTTCGGCATCAGCGAGAAGTAGAAAATCGCCTTCGCGAAGCGGTTCGAATGGACCGAGCTCGTGTACAAATTGGACGTATTTCTCGCTTTGGGCTTTTAGAAATGTCCCGTCAAAGATTAAGCCCTTCTTTGGCAGAAGCGAGCCACCATATATGCCCACGTTGTACCGGAACAGGCGTCATTCGCGATAATGAGTCTTTATCACTCTCTATTTTGCGCTTGATCGAAGAAGAAGCACTCAAAGAAAACTCAGCACAAGTGCTGGCTATTGTCCCTGTCACCGTCGCCTCCTATCTTCTTAATGAAAAGCGCCCTTCAATTCAGCATATTGAAAAATTCCATAATGTTCATGTGGTTATTGTTCCTAATCCCAATATGGAAACGCCACATTTTGAAGTCCTTCGTACCCGTTCTGGAGATGAAAATACCATTTTGTCATACCACCTTCCAGAGCAATTGGACACACTTAGAGAAACAGAAGGCAAAAAAGAAGAGCCGCCCACAGAACGCCCCAAAAAGGTAAGAGAAGAACCCGCGCTACATGCTTTTACAACACCGACAGCGCCTGCTCCATTCTCAAAACCAACGTTAAACATCCAAACGGGCTTATTCTCACGTTTTATTTCATTTGTTTCTAAATTTATTCCTGAATCGATTTCAGAGCCAGAAACACCAGCAAAAGAAGAACAACGTTATCGCAGAGAAGACACGCGACGTCCTCTCAATCGAACTCGTCGCTCTACGCGTACTCCTCGTGAGGAATACACAAAAAACAACACTATAAATGACAGAAAAACGCGTAATCAAAATCACGTTACTGCAGTAGAAGCAACACAAGAGTCAAAAATAACACCTAAAAAGTACAATCCAAAACAAGCGGCAAACATTGCACCACGCCAACCGCTTAAAGAAACAAAAACACTCAAAAATGTTCCTAAACAAAATAAACCAGAAGCAGATGAATCAGTCCCTAAGCCTGAAAAAATAAAACAACGTCGTCCACAACGTCAACTTAATAACAAAATCCGTGTTACGCCTTCAGTTCAAGAACAAGAGATCAGATCAACCCCTCATCTCATACAAGAACTCGGCGAGGCGATGGCTGCTGAAGCCAAAGCAGAAGCCCGTATCATTGAAACAATTAACTTAAATAACAATGAAGCAGAAACACTTACATTCAACAACAATGAGAGTAATCTAGAGACAATTGCGTCCAACGACACTGATTTATTACGAGATGAGAAACGCCGTAGCCGTCGCTCTCCTCGTCATCTACGTGCAAATGCGCAACGCCGTCGTCGCTTTAATCGAGATGAAAAATTCGTTTCGGTTGCTCAGCAAGATCTAGAGCAACTCGATTTAATGGAAACAATGGTCTCTATTGTCGATAAACCAAATACGCTTCCGGTTCATTCAGGAGTTGCCTCGCCTGAAGTTGCTATGGGTAAAATATTTGCTCATCATTCTTCATCAAAAGAATTATCCGAAAATGTTGAACAAAAGTCGCAACTGCGCTCTTCAGAGATCAAGACACCTGCAGTCGAGATAGAAAAAAGAACTCAAATCATTGAGCCTCTTAAATCACAACCTCTCGAAGAAAAAAAGGCAGAAACCTCGATCATTCCTGAAAAAACCAACATCACAAACATCTCAAAAAAATCCGAGGCCCCAACACAAGCTCCTGCAATGAAACCCGCAATTCAGCATCGCAGGGCAACATCTCCTACAGCAAAAGCACCAGCCGCTGTAGAAGATTTAGCTCGAATTGATATTGCCATTGCTGAATTACGATTAGATCGAGTTCAAACAAAACAAGCAGGAAGTGAAACGGCCACAAGCCGAGCTGCAGCACCGGCAACAAAACCTAACTACTAAATATATACTTAATTTAATTAAGAATTTTCTCGCGGCATTCTCTTGAATGCCGCGTTTTTATTTTTACTTTCTACTCTTTTGTAATAGCTCAAATCTGCATTTACTCACTAAACCACACCTTCATGATGTCTGTATTGACACATTCAAGAAAGTGGATTTTTTGATAAATGTCATAG
>CAMRDW010000061.1 GCA_947041315.1 uncultured Enterovibrio sp. | reverse complement strand
TTTTAATTGATTTTTAATTGATTTTTTGAGGTTACTTGATATGAATGTAATACCATCGTCGTACGATTCAGAATTGCCAGGCAATGCAGGAACATTGGTTGATGTTGTTGAGCATTATAAAGTTGCATTAGCCGCATTGCAGACAGAATATGAGAATGCACTTCAAAATGTGCAAGATAATCCTTCCGATCCAGGCGCATTAGCGACTTATCAAGCAGCAAGTGCCGATTATAACGTATTTAAGAATTTCGTGAGTGGTTTGGTAAAAACCTTAAGAGATTTAGATCTTACTATTGTTAGGAATGCACAATAATGCAAATTTCCGCTATAGATGAACGAAGTATTCTTTCAATAAATAAAATTAACAATGATGAGAATACTGTAGGTACGATAGATGGAGTCATAATCGGTGCTTTGTCTAACCGGATTTCTGATATGCAAAAAGTAAAAGACCAAATCATTAACTCTTTAAATAATCCGATATTGATTTCAGATCCCGCAGCATTACAAAAAGTTCAGGCGATGATTGCTGATTATCAAGTGACCATTGAACTTGTTTCTAAAGTTGCACAAAGCGCAGTGCGAACCGTGGATACTTTGGTGAAGTCGTGAGGAATAAAATTATTGCTTTATGTCTTCTTGTTTTCTTATCTGGTTGTTATACGGATATTGTTGATAATGTAGTAATAAGAGAGTCAATAAAAATTGAATCAATATTAATTCAGAATGGTATATTAGCAAAATCCGTTAAATCAAAAGATGGATATACAATCAGAGTTTTAGATAAAGACAGGCTAAAAGCCATAAGTTTGTTAAGTTATTATGAGTTACCAGGAAAGCCAGAGATTGATATTCAAGATTTATTTCCTGCAGGAGAGTTAGTTTCAAGCCCTTTTGCAGAAAAAAATAGATTAATTTACGGTGTTGCAAACAATTTAAAAAAGACAATAGAAACTGTTCCGGGAGTTATATCTGCAAGTGTAGATTTAGCCTATGCAACAGAAATGAAATCCTCGGCAAACAATAAGGCATCAATTGTTATTGTCTATCAATCGCCTTTGAATGTAGACTCAAATTTTATTGAACAAATAAAAGCAATTGTTGTTAATGCTAATCCAGACGTTAGCTATAACAACGTTTCGGTCAGTACATTTAAGAAACAGTATACGCCAATAACAAAAGATTTAGTTAATGAATCTGATACAAATAAATACATATACATATTGGCTTTTCTATTTCTCACGCTAACTATATCATTGGTTGTGTTTATTTATGATAGGAAACACAAAAAGAAACAATAGTGTATTGTTTTCAAAGATATTACAGAATCCATCACAACATGTTACGGACTCTTGTAAGCTAAAAATGAAAGGTTTTAATATTGATAAATCAAACGAAATTCAATGGATTGAATTCGAAGATAAATTCAGTGTGGCTAATTTTTCAGGATTGGAAGGGCTTGTATTAAAAGAGTTTGTAAATATTTTATCTGTGATGAATACACAGGGAGGTCTTGCCTCTAATTATATGAATGAAATAAAAATGGTTCCAAGGTCTGAAGTCATGCGAGCCTATTACAAATATGTTCCTTTGCGAGACTTATCATATTCAAGTAATACATTTGATCTAGTTTCAAATTGGCTATTTCAGAATGAATATATCTCAGAATTGGAGATAAATAGGCTTTTATCTTATTCATTAGAAAGAGTACAGGAAATTTCTCCAATGAGTGATTTCAATCGAGTCTTAATTCAAGAAGAAATAGCGAGTTATGTTGAGGAATATTGGAGTTAAATCATTTAATCTAAAAAAAACAATCAGTGATTTGTATAAATCAAACGCAAGGTTGTTGGCTAGGCTAATGGAAATAACTCGAAAAAAAGAGATAATGGAATGTCGGAAAGAAAAGAAAATTATTTTAGATGCATACAAAAGCATTCTTTCAGAGGCCAGCCGAGTTGCGCTAGATAATATGTATTCAGAAATAGAGAAGTCAGTTTTTCGTCTCGTACCTAAGCTTAAATTGCAAGAAGATTTCATTACTGAAATTATTGGGAATGAACTTGATATTCTGGACGATATTGATTTGGGTTTAATTTCAATTTCAACTGGCTCACCTGATTTTTTTTATATTTATGAAGATGTTTTTGACGTGGATTTTGATGAGGGATTGGGCGAAAGTCTTTTAGTTGTTAGATATAAAGGAACAATCAAAACAATTGACTTTTCTATTATGAACGAAAATATTATTATGGAAATAAAACTTTGCAGGAAAAAACATTTAAGTATGATCGATGCAATGAAAATGAAACTGTAGTAACAGGCGTATACGTTAAATATTCTGGTGGGATTGATATTGATATAGAAAGGGATGATAATTATATCGTTATTAAATTAAAGGGTTCTAGCCTCTTATTACTTGAGGCTGTTAAGGATTTAATGGCAAATGTATGTTATGTAGTCGATTTATAGTAACGTGTTCTTTCGTTATATTTTCTAGTTTATTCATTAATACAGAAACTTCTGCTAATGATATTCTTTTAAATGATACGTTGATTACTGATTTTTTTAGTGGTGTTTCCACTGCAATGGGAAAACCAATTATAGTAAGTAAAAAAGCTGAATTATTCAGAATTACTGGAGATATAAACTTAAAAGATCCCTATAAAGCAATTGAGGAAGTTGCAAAAAAGACTAACTTAATTACTTATAATACAGGTACAGCATTATACATTTATTCATCAGATGAATTGAAAAGTGAGTTCGTTCAGATAACTACAGAAGTAGATTTTAACGACATTATCTCATATCTTAAATTAGCAAGACTTTACGATAATAGTTATCCAATAAGATATACAAAAGGAGCTGCATTTGTTTCTGGAGCTCCGATGTATGTAAAAGTTGTCCGTGATGCGGTGAGCGCTTTTTATAATGGAATAAAACCAGATCCAAATTTGCCCTCCTCTGGGCCTGTTCCTGATGTAATTAAAGCGTTCCATTTAAAGAATAGATTTGTTTCAGATATGCAATATCATATTCGGGGTGAAAAAAAAGTTGTTGAGGGGGCTTTATCTGTTCTGACTAAATTAGTTACAAATGAAACAAATACTTCTGTTACTATCGTCGCTGACCCGTTAAATAACTCTTTGTATTTAAAGGGAAACCCTAACGATGTCATGAATTTAGGAACAATGATAAAAGAAATTGATATCGAAAGAGAGCAAATACAACTTTCTTTATGGATTATTGATATTGACTCTTCTGAAATGTCAGAAATAGGAACAAATTTAGAGGGTTCCATTAAAACTGATTTCTTCTCCCTCGGTCTCAATGGCGGAAAGATAATCATGAATTCAAATCAAGCATTAGATTTTGTTGGAAAGGTAAACATATTAGAGACTGAGCGAAAAGCTAAAGTTTTATCACGACCTATTTTAATAACACAAGACAATACTCCTGCTGTTATTGATACAAACGAAACGATTTACGTAAGGCTGCTTGGAGAGAAAGAAGTTGCATTACAAGAAATAACTTATGGCACAATATTGAGTGTTACTCCTCGCGTAATTAATAATGTATCTAGTCATGATATTGAAATGATGGTTGAAATTGAAGATGGAAACCAAACAACAGAACTTATAGATGGAATACCAAATGTACGTCGGAGTGTGGTATCTACTATTGGTAGAATTAAAAATTCGGAATCCCTACTGTTAGGTGGTTTTGTTAGAAAAGAAATATCCAATACAACGAAAGGCATTCCTATTTTAAAAGAGATTCCTATTGTTAAGTATTTATTTTCGATGAATGTTGAACGAACCTCAAACGTAATGCGTTTGTTCATGATTGAACCGAAAATAATAAGGGATCCGTCTTCTGAATTCGATAGACGAAAAATTATCCATTTGCAATCAGAGGCCTTTTATAATAAAGAGGTTAAAGATATTCCTGTTAATACAGATGAACTCATTGAATAAATAGTCATGGTACTCATATGATATCACCCATTAATCGTATTTCTTCAATGTTGCCAACTCGAAATGAAATGAATTCAGATTCGAAAGATGTTGACATTAATAGTCTTCATCTCGGTATTGCAAACTCGGTTGAAGAATTGGCAATGTCTCGGACTTTATTTCAAAAAAAAGAAAGAAAAGCTTTGTCTGAAGACTTGGGGAGGCTTATTGATTCAACGAAAGAATTTTCAGAATTTATAACTGAACTGAAGGAAATTAAAAATCTCACAAAAGACAAACTATTTACTATATTGGCTAAATTAAAGGACGATGTGGCAAAGTATCAATTATTAAGGTATTTGTTAGCAAATGGAAATATAGATTTTGAATTATTGAAGATAATAAATAAGGAGTTAGATGAAATTAAAAAGAAAAGAAAAAAAATATCAAGTTTAGATCTGATTTCGTCAGAAACTGTTGATTTTCAAAAGAAAGAGTCAGTTGACCCTCTTATGTTTCAGCGTTTGTACTTGAATTTTCTCGAATTTGATGGTCAAATGTGCTCTTATTTTGAAAATTTATATAAAACGTCAAAAAAGTATAAAAAAATAGTGCGATTCATTTCAAAAATGATGAATTATGAAATATTTGCCATAACTCCTTCAGATGATATAGAGTTATTTTCTTTTATGAATGAGAAAAGGCGATTGTTAAACATAATGTCTTCCATCTATGCGAATTTTGATAAAGATAAAGATAAAGATAAAGACAGAGAAAAGCCTGAAGAAGATGACTTGTCTTTTATTAATGCGATTTTGTTAAACCTTGATATTGATAAACTTTGTAGTAAAATGAGTTCAGAAAAAGTCTCTATGCTTATTTCATATTTTAATAAAATCCCTTTTGAGTTATTTTATTCAATAGAAGAAAAAGATGATGCATTATCTACGATGAGAAACAATGTTTCATATAGGTTTATAAACAATGGACTTAGATAATTTAAATGTAAATATTGGTGAATTAATTTGTTCGGGAGAGATTTGCATATATAGAAATGAATATGCCTATATTATATTTAAGTTAGCTATATCAAGTAATGAGGTTAGCGGTAATTGCCTATTAATCAATGGGGATTACTACGTTGTTAAAACCGTCGAAGATTTGAGAACCTATAGTTCGAGTGATTTTTGACTAAAGGCATATTGGATAATGAATAACATTTTTAAATTGAAAGGTGAATTAGCACTTGTTACATTGATGTTGATAATATTGTCAATGCTGATTATACCATTGCCTCAAACAGTCTTAGATATATTAATTGCAATTAATATTACACTCTCTCTTTTATTGTTCCTCTCTTCCATTTTCATGAAAGAAGTTCTCAGTTTGTCCACGTTCCCGGCAATTTTATTAATAACTGCACTCTTTAGGCTGGCACTGTCTATAAGTACAACGCGCGCTATTTTAGTTGATGGATATGCAGGGGAAATAATTGAAACTTTCGGTAATTTTGTTATATCTGGAAATTTAATTGTTGGTGTTATCGTTTTTTGCATTATTACTATTGTGCAGTTTATTGTAATTACAAAAGGAAGTGAACGTGTTGCTGAAGTTTCTGCTCGTTTTTCATTAGATGGTTTACCTGGTAAACAAATGAGTATTGATGCAGATGTCCGTGCAGGTTCCATTGATGCGAACGAAGCTGTTGAAAAAAGAAAACGTTTAGAAAAAGAAAGCCAATTGTTTGGTTCTATGGATGGAGCCCTTAAATTTGTAAAAGGTGATGCAATTGCCGGTATTATTATTATTTTTATAAATATAATCGGTGGTGTTTCACTAGGAATGGTCAGTGAATCGTTGAGTTTTAATGCATCATTAAGTAAATACACGATATTAACAATAGGTGATGGTTTAGTTGCACAAATACCTGCCTTACTAATTGCAATTGCCGCTGGTTTTATCGTGACTAAAACAGAAGATGATCACGATAATTTAGGTGATGCAATCTTCAATCAATTGTTAAGTAATTCGAAGATACTTCTTTATGCAGCTATCTTTACTGTGATTATCAGTTTTATTCCAGGCATGCCTAGATTTATCTTTTTAGCTTTATCTTTGATTTTTATTGCAGCATATTTATACAGTAATAAAATGCAAAATCAACCTAAGGATGAAGCTCTTTTATTGATTGATGAAGAAACTTTTTCAATTGAGGACGATAAAACGAATGTTAAAGACAGTCAATATTTGTTTGATGTAGAAAATGCGTTGCCTGAAATGGTTACGGTTATGCTTTTAATTGATTCAGAGTACAAAAAAGAATTCGTTGAAAGTGACTTTCCAAGTAAACTAAAATTACAGTTTTTCTATAAAAATGGCATGGTTTTACCAAAGATTAATTTTAAATTTATTGATTCAACTTTCAAAAACACCATGGTTCTTTATGTTAATGAAGTGGAAGTCTCAAAGATAACTTTTTTGATCGGTTTTTCTAGAATATCCAATGCCACCTCAGATCTGACTTTTTTTACTTCTGATGGAACCATTGTTGAAATGAACCAATCAGGAGAGGAAGAATTGTGGTGTAGAATTGAAGATACTCAACGTTTGAAAGATCTAGGTTCAATTACTCAAGTCATTTCATGTGATGAGCATGTTATAAACACTATATCTTCTGACCTTCTTAAAAATGTTAAAGAATATTTTGGTATACAAGAAGTTAAGCATTTGATGGATAAAGTAGATTCTCATTACTCAGAATTAGTAAAAGAAGTTTACAGAGTGGCTCCTATACCAAGATTGACTGAAGTATTACAACGCTTAATAGTTGAAGGTATATCAATACGTAACATAAAAGTAATATTGGAGACTGTCGCACAATTAGGTCAACGAGAAAAAGATAATCTGCTACTCTGTGAATATATTCGTTCAGCGCTATCTCGATATATTACAGATAAATACAGTGTAAATGGTATTATTAATGTTATTCTTGTTTCACCCGATATAGAATCTATTTTACAATCATCGTTAAAACAGGCCAATTCAGGTGTGAAATTAATCTTAAGTGCTGAAAACAGGCAAATGATTTACGAGAAGTTAGACAAAATATTACATGAAACGTCACAAGTTTCTCTTGATGTCGTCATATTGTCTTCTACAGATGTTAGACGCTATATAAAATCGGCAATATCTTCTAGATATCCTCGTTTAGAGGTCTTATCAGTTGATGAAATTTATGAAACAGCAACGCTGAATACAGTTGGGGTATTATAATGTTAAGAAAAGAAATTTTAATCAGCACACTCGAATCTTTAGGCGCGAATGAAAGTTTACTTGGTGATTTTGATTTGCATTCGACAGTTGAAATTGAGTTAGATAGTGGCATTTCGATTTTCATTTCAGATATTGAAGGGCATATATGGCTTTGGTCTAAAGTAGATTTTATTAATAGCTATAATATTGATGCTAATGCAAATAGTTTACTATCTCTATTAATGGAAGTTCGTCCCTTTATGTTAACTGGTCAGTATATTCTTGGCCGAATAGACGACCGATATGAATTTAAAGCTTTATTGAGTGATGATGCTCTGGCTAATCCTGAAAATCTTGCTTATGTGTTAGAGTCATTCTATTCAGATTTGATGGAATTAAAAGGTATTTGTCAATAAATGAATTCCATTGTACAGAAGTGGTATAACATAACTGAAGTCTTCAATGACACTGTTGTTGTGAAATCAGACGGTGCTTTTATTGGTGAATTATGCATAATAAAAATAGACAGTTCTAAGAGTGTCTTTGGTGAAGTAACTTCTTTTAAGAACAATTCTATTTTTGTAACTCTTTTAGGTGAAGGATTTGGTATATCGAATAGCAGTTTAGTTCATTTTACGGGTAAAACACACAGCATAAACTTCTCTTCTGAAATTTTAGGTTCAATAATTGATGCTGATTTTAATGTCATAGGTAAACTATGTGAATCAGAAGACTTGTTTAATGCCAGTACACGTGAGATGGACATATTTAGCCATACGGTCTCACCTATAGATCGTGCATCAGTCGATACAATCTGTACTACAGGAATTAAATCGATTGACTCTTTTTTAACTATAGGTATTGGTCAAAGAATCGGAATATTTGCTCCTGCTGGATGTGGGAAAACAACCTTGATGGTATCGCTATTGCGGGGAGTGAATAGCGAGGTCTATGTTGTTGTATTGATTGGAGAGAGAGGACGTGAAGTCAATGACTTTATTACTCACCATATACCTAAAGAAGTTAGAAATAGAACAATTGTAATATACTCAACATCAGATCAAAGTTCAATTTTAAGGCGCAATGCTGCCCTAATCGGAACAACAATTGCTTCTTATTTCAGAGATATTGGTTGTAATGTTCTTTTCTTATTTGATTCAATTACGCGATATGCGAGAGCTTTAAGAGAAATTGCATTAGATAATGGAGAGGTGGCTAATGATAAATTTCCTGCGTCTGTTTATTCAAATATACCTAAACTTCTTGAAAGAACAGGGAAAACAAAAAAAGGTGCAATCACTGCTTTTTATACAGTTTTATTAGAAGGTGAAGGAAGTGATGATATATTGGGTAATGAAATAAAATCAATACTTGATGGTCATTTCTATTTATCCAATAAATTAGCTTCTAAAAACCATTATCCTGCAATTGATATTTTACAGAGTAAGAGTCGACTTTTTGAAGAATTGATTCTTGATGAAACGAGGCGAAAGAAAATTTCTTTGCTTCGCGGCGTTTTAGATAAATACAAAGAACTTGAATTTGTTGTTGACATTGGTGAATACAAAGAAGGCGTAAATGATTTTAATGATAAAGTAATCTCAAACATGGCTGTATTGAATGAATTTTTAACTCAAGACTCACACGCAACATATTCAAGTGAGGTAATAGAAGAGTTACTTGATGAAACATACAGAAAATTTGTCTAAACTTTATAATATCACCAATGTTAGAATTGCAAAAAAAAATTCAGAAATCGGTGATGTTAAACTTAAATTGAGTGAATTAAGTTCAATTCAATTAAAGTTGATGAATGAATGTGAAGATAATGGTTCTGAACTTAAAAAACTCATAAATTCAACAGTTTCAAAGATTCCCGATTATTATAAATTAAGAAGTGAAATAGCCTCCTTAGGCGGGAAAACATTAGTGATTGAAAATAGACTGGATAGTTTAAAAGATGATATTAAAGAATTAAATGAAGCTCTTTTCTCTCTAAATGCAGAAATGAAAATATTGCATAATAAGAAACGGAAATACAATAAACTATTATCAGAAGGTTTTTAAGATGGCTGATTTAAAGATCAATGAAGTAAAAAACACTTCTATTCATGCCGAGGATAAAACGCCCAGTGCTGAAACATTAAATAAAAATAATGAAAATAATGAGGTTGAAGTCGATATAGAATCAATGATATCAAACTCTAATAACCCTGAAGAACTAGATAAAATACTTAATTATTTATCTACTTTAATTGATTCTGGTGTTTTGCTTAAATCAACTGATGGTAGTTCATTCGACAAAGAAATGCTTAATAAATTAGAATCGCTCAGTAAAAACGGTTACGTTTCAACTGATATTGAAACGATAATGACAAAACAAAGTGGCATTTCCAATGAAACAATAAAAACAGATATCTTTGACAAGTCATCTAATAAGGAAAAAGAAACTCTAGATGCCAGTAATTTAAAAGAAGGCCTTTCAAATATGAAAGGTTTAGAAACAGAAAATAAGAACTTTGAATCAGCGAAAATGGCATCATCTCAGAGAAACGAACTCATCAGAGAACAGTTAGTTAACGGAACAAAAACGGCCGAGTCATTAAATTCTGAAAAATCGACGTTAGGAAAATTAACCCTAAGCGATGGGGTTGTTACTCTTTCATCTGCTAACGGCTCAATATCTATGGATAATGCAAACATTATCGGGGTGAGGGGGAATGAAAACTTTATAGATGATGCTCGTGATTTTGCAGATCGCTCCGGCTATAAAGAAAATGAACAACAAAAAGATCAAGGACGTCGTGATGATAGAGAGGGTAATGAGAATGAGAAAGAAGATGAAGGAATCTTCTTTTCAGGGGATTAAAAATTAAATGAAACTTTTAATAAGGACTAAACATTCACTTTCGAATAAATACTCAATTGATGAGTGGGTTTCATTAAAGGAAAAAAATCTTATTGGATTTATTCTTGGAAACGGAAATGAAATATACTTTAGTCGTTCTAAGTTGTCAGAACATTACTTTTTAAACCAAAGTATAGATAAGGTCAGAAATGAAATCATAGATGTTATAATTAATGATTTGAATGAAAAGCTGAAATTATCTGATGTTAAAATTGAAAAAAAATTACCAGTTGAAAGTGTAATTACTGGGGGCTATCTTGTCAGTAATGAATTTGAAGGTGGATTTTTAAAAGAAATAAACGAAGATTTAGTAGATATATTTTTTGATAAGTTAAGTCTGCATTCTTATGATGAGAATGAAGTTGATAACATACTCTTAAGAATGAGATTTTCATTAGGTTCTATGTCTATTCCTCTTTCTGATCTCAGTGAATTTATTAAGAGTAAAGTCTTACGATTCTCACCTGTTTTTTCTGCAAAGTTGAATTCTAATTCGATATTTGATTTTGTACTTGGGGTTAATGAGGTTCTTGTTTTAAAAGAAGGTGACGTAATGAGGTTAGAAGACAGCGTAGGTGAAAATATAATAACAAATACAGATGAGTTATCAATTGATCTGGAAATTGTATTAGGTTCAATTCAGATGTCTATTTTGGATTTGAAAAAGATGGTTGTAGGTGATTTTATCAATGTTGAAAACCTGCCATTAACGAACATAAAATTAATGTATGATAACAAAAGGTTAGCTATCGCTGAGTTAGTATATGATGAAAATAAAAAGCTAGCACTTGATATTAAAGAGGTTTATTTATAGTGCTGGAACCTAATACGAGTGAACTATCTTTAATCTTTACCTTTTTTATCATCGGTCTTATTCCTTTTTTGATAGCAGGTGGAACATGTTTTATTAAATTTAATATTATTTTTTCTTTGATTAAAAATGCTATCGGTATTCAGCAAATTCCGACAAATATGACAACAAATGCAATTGCATTAATGATGACATTATTTGTAATGTATCCTGTTTACAATGACATATTCGAATATGTCAATGAACATGATGTAAAATACAATAATCAGGAATCGGTTGAAAGTTTTTTAACTGAAGGTTTAGTTAGTTATAAAGCATACCTCGTTAAATATTCTGATGAAGAATTGGTTTCTTTTTTTAATGATTTGAATAAAGAACATAAAAGTGCAAGTGCTCAATTAAAAGCTAATGATTTTTCGTTTATATCGTACCTTCCGGCCTACGCTTTAACTGAAATTAAATCTGCATTTGAAATAGGATTTTACATTTACCTTCCATTTATTATTGTTGATTTAGTTATATCAAATATTTTACTTGCTTTAGGGATGATGATGATGAGCCCAGTAACTATTTCGTTACCAATTAAGTTAATATTGTTTGTTGCTGTTGATGGATGGGCAAGAGTAACTCAAGGTTTGATTTTGCAGTATATGTCATGAATGAATTAGCTTATTTCGCTAACAAAGCAATATATCTAACCTTGGTTATATCGGCAATCCCAATATTTGTTGCTACAGCTGTTGGAATTATCGTTGCATTATTGCAAACAGTGACTCAGATACAGGAACAAACATTGCCATTTGGTCTGAAATTATTAGCCACTTCGTTAACAATTTTATTGATTGCAGGATGGATGTCGAGAACCGTAATTACTTATTATGATGAAATATTCATGATAATATTGGGTGTTTAATGTGTCTGTCTTTGACTTTTTACAATCTATTGTTTTGATTTTTTTTAGAGTTTTACCTATATTTCTTTTTGTTCCTGTTTTTTCATCGTCAACAATATCAAATCAATATGTTAGAGGCGCATTTATTTTCTTATTTTGTTTGCCAATGATTGATATTATTCATTTTTCGCCGGGATTAGATTTTAACATATTACAAGTTTTTTGTTTTGAGTTTATCATTGGACTTTTTATTGCGATACCTGCGGCATTACCATTTTGGATTGCTAACGTTATTGGGGAAATAATAGATAATCAGCGTGGTGCTACAATAAGTAATACAATTGACCCCTCGGTTGGGGTTGAATCTTCACCATTATCATCTTTTTTCCTTTTTATGACGAACGTGTTATTTCTTATTTCTCCAGGCATATTGATTTTAATCAAATCGATAGCAGATAGTTACTATGTATTTCCTTTTTCAAAAAAGTATGATTTTTTTTCATTAAATTTTGACATGATTTATTCTCTTCTTGATAAAAGTCTTTTAGCAGGAATTTTTTTCGTATTACCTGTGTTAGCGACGATGTTCATCACGGAAGTTTTTCTAGGGATTTTATCTAGATTTTCACCACAAATGAATACATTTTCACTTTCATTAACAATCAAGAGTTTTATAGGTATTGGTACGCTTTTTATATACTTTAGCAAATTATACCCAAGTTACATAATAGGTTATTTTTGAATATGTCTAATAATATTTTGATTACAAATAACACAACTGCAGATTCTTTATTTCAAGAAATGTATGAACAAAATCCAAGTGATTTTGGTCAAGTTTATTCAGAATTAATTTCCAGTCAGCCAGAATATAAAGAACTTATCAATGAGGCATGGATAAAAAGCAGCACAGTTAAAATGTCATTTGATGAATTTAGACAAACTGTATTTCAAGGAATAATGGAAGATGATCAAGCTTACGCTGATGGGGATTATGAATTATTCAAATAATTTAATAGGAGAGGAGCATGCTGTTAACTGATTACAGTCTTAGTGAAAGTTGGTATGTTTCTTATGTAGATGAAATTTTGTCAGGAATTCAATTGGATGAAATTGAATTGGATGAATCAAAATTAATTGAAGAAACATCAGATACGATATTAACGTTTTGTTTGGAGTTTTCTAGGTCTGTTCAAAATAAATTATTAGAAACAAACGAAGAGAAGGACATTCAAATATACTTACTTTCCCTTCGAATTGCATCATATAATGTCAATCTTATTTTAAGGGGGATATATTCACGCTCTAAAGATTTTTTTATTAAGAGACCTATTTTACATCTCTTGATTTTCACAAATGCCAACATGTTCCAATATAAAGAGCTCAGGTTAATATATGACGATTGGCAAAATGAGAACTAAGTACATTTTTTATTGATATAATATTTATCCTGTATTTTTAATTTATGCTTTAACGTGTTTTTTATTTTAATCTGACTTTTAATCATTTCTATTGAATGGGACATAATATGAAACAGAAATTGTATTCATTTCTTCTAAAAAAGCACCTATCTTAAAATGAGCGGTTCTTCAGAAGAAAAAACAGAACTACCGACGGAAAAAAAATTAGAAGATGCACTTGAAGAAGGACAAGCATTTAAATTCAAGGAAATCTTGTATTTCTTTAATGTTATTCTTGTTATATCAACAGTTTATTTTTTAAATTTCGGGGATATATTAGAGGTAGCACTTGATAATATTGGCAATGTTGACAATCTAAAACGATATTTAGACATTGTTAAAGTGGATGTTGCATTAGCATTTATCATTCCAATCGTGGTTTCAATTGTATCTGTAGCTTTGCCCAGTCTTTTACAAACAAAATTTGTTCTTGCAACTAAAGCTTTAAAACTAGATTTTTCAAAATTAAACCCTGTGACGGGTGTAAAGAATTTATTTTCTGTAAAAACGATTATCGAACTTGTTAAAGCTATTATTGTGCATATAGTTGGAATTTCATTTTTAGCAATATGGTTTTTTTCTTTTGGTAAAGTTATTTTTGAGCTGGTTTATTTAGATCAATATAGTATAGCGACTGTTTTACTTAATAATGTCGTGTTATTTGTTTGTTTTACTATGTTGGTTATTTTTATTTCAACACTACCTTTTATCTTTTTTGAGCATAAACAATTCATTGAAGACCAAAAGATGACAAAGCAAGATGTAAAACGAGAAAATAAAGATCAAAATGGATCTCCTGAGATCAAAGGTAGACGTAATGAAATTAATAGAAGCTTGATGAATGAAAAAGATGAAAGTGACATCAAGCGTTCTGCCGTTATTTTGGCCAATCCAACACATTTGGCTGTTGGGATTTATTTTGATATGCTGAATGCACCTATTCCTTTTATTTCTTTGAAACATAAAGGTTATAAAGCAATGGAGGTGTTTAGAATAGCAAAAGAAAATGACATCCCAATAATAAGAAATAAAAAGTTGACAAGAGCCATTTATAAAAATAACAATAAACACACATTAATAATTGACGATAATTTAATTAAAGTATTATATTTGCTTCATTGGCTCCAAAATGTTGAATATAGAATGCCAGTTTATGATGAAACAGATATAGATGTTTGGTGAGGTTTTTTTGATAAAAGAAAATATCGTATTACCTAGTTCAATACTTATTGATGATAGACGTTTTACTTATCAAGAAAGAATGTTTATCTATTTTTGGGCTAGTCGGAGTTTGTCTTATGATTTCAATTTTAATTTAGGACAATACGCAACCTTTAGGGGTTTTCCTATTCATTCATGTTCTACAAACTTAAGATCAATTCTAAAACGATTACGAGCAAGAGGTTTAGTCACATTTTCAATCAGAAAAGATGAAGTTTTTTTGAAATTCAGTGATAGTTTTAATCTAGATATTAATGGAAAGACGGTTTATATAAAAAAATCTGAAATAAATGCGCTTGAATCGGTTGTTGCATTGAGGATTTTTGAGATATTATGCTGTATTGATACATATTCATATTGCATAAAAGTATCTATTGAAGCATTAAAAAAAATGATTGGTATAAAGCCTTCAATGTATTCAGTTAATACATTGTTTTACAGCAGGTTAGTGAAACCCAGTTTAGAAAATATTACCGTTTCAACGCGTATAAAAGTAACATCTGAGCTGGAAGGTGATCATCTTACGTTCTATGTTTTATCGAACATGTAAGATGAAATCATTAATTTAATTATGTTGAATGAAATTTTATTTTTTTGAAGATATAGCATTGTTTTAGTTTTTATTTCGTCATTAAAAATGTTTATAAAGAATAATGCAATAAAAATATACAGTTCGTTCTATGATAGAAACTTTTTATATTTAATGCACATCTAAGTGGCTTTTTAACCACATACTGAGTAGTGGAACTTGCTAAAATAAAGGGTGAATTTACGAAACTTCGTTATATCACCGACATTCTGCACATGAAAAAGAAATGTTCTTTTCCATACATCATTATAAATAATTTCCTGCAGATTTTCACTTGCTTGTAATGTTACCTTAAGTATTTTCCTTCCGTTTTGAATTTCACGCCCGATTTCAAAAAAAAGAGGCTAAGTGCGGAATCAGGGGTATAAGCATTAGATTGCAAGGCATAACTTACCGACGTTTCCATAGAAAAGAGAGTCAGGCCTTTAAGATTAAACTTCTCAAACTATGAACTAAGGTGAGTACAATAAATAATTGATTCTGCTTGAGCGAGATCAGATTTAGTGGTTTCAACTATTCAAAAAGACAGATATAAAAAAATAAAACCTATACTCGATTTTTTCCATCAATTGTTTTTGAAAGCGACAAAGACGCTGTTGTGGAACATGCTATGGAAAAGGTGCAGTGATATTTCATAAATAAATGGCTAGATTCACTACCTGCTCAGAAGATGTAGACATTTGTATCGAGAACTATGTGGCCAAGCGAGGTATCCGGTTATTTTCAAGGGACGGAAAATCGTCTTCTTTTACCAGCAAAGACGCCACGAGAACGAGTCCTAACTTTTATAGACTCGTTATGACCTTGCATATCAATGATATCGATTTTGATGAATACTTTCGACACTTATTTATAGAATAATCTTAACTTGATCCTGAGGACGAACTCTCCGACTTAATACCTTGATACGTTGAACTCATTGACGTTTAATATCCTTCACCGCTTGATTGGGTGCTTACGTTTGAAATAAAACGACTGACAAAAAAAGAAAGGTATTTGATTTTCTGACGAATTGAAAAACATTAACGTTGGAGAGAATATTTTTCAATTAAAATATATAACGTGGGTCTTGAAATACCAAGCAAATGAGCACTTTGTGATAAATTACCTTCTGCATTTTCTAATACTTTCATTAAAAGATCTTTTTCTGCTTCTTCTCTTACTTTTCTTAAGTTTAGAGTTACTGCGTGTTGATTAAATTCCTTTCCTGATAGACTTAAATCATTTTGAGTGATTAAATTTGTCTCAGATAAAATAACACCGGACTTAATTTTATTTTGCAGCTCTCTTACATTGCCATCCCAGGAGTGTATGAACATTGCTTCAATGGCCTCATCCGTAAAACCGATGATATTTCGACCCATTTTATCATTGAATAGAAATAAAAACTTTTTAGCTAAATATAAAATATCATCTCGCCTGTCGCGAAGTGAAGGTATTTTAAGTGAAATTCCAGTTATGCATTTAAATAGGTCTTCTCTGAATACCTTTGATAAAACATTTTCTGATATATTTCTTCGTGTAGAACTAATTATTTTAATATCAATGAATCCATGTTCTTTCATTATTTCAGTTTTCTTGTTTTTTTCCTTAAGCTTATTAAAAAGACGTTCTTGCATATTAGAGGATAACTCGCCTATTTCTTTAAAAAAAATAGTTCCTCCTTGCGCTTGTTCAATTTTCCCTATATGCATAACGCCGTCGATTTCCCCTCCAAAAAGATCTTTCTCTAAAATCGCATCAGGAAGTAAATCACAATTAACAATCAGAAATGGTTTGTTTTTCCGTGAGGAATGATGATGTATCTCTTTTGCAAAGAGAGACTTACCCGTTCCACTTTCACCTGAGATTAGCACGCTGCAATCGGAATTTGCAATAGGATCAATTTGTTGTAATAAATTCAGTATTTTTTGATTTTCTCCCCACATTTTCTCTTCTCTGAATTTATCTTTTATTAATATGTCTAAATCATGCTCAAGTGCCATAACATAACGCGCGCGTTCTAACAAAATAAGAAGAATATCCTCATTAAATGAAGAGGGAATAACACCGAAAGCCCCTGTATTTAATGCTAATACCGCAGACTTTTGGTTTGTATCGAGAAGCACTAAAATTTTACAATTAATGTGAATCGATTGTATTTTTTTTAGCAAGGTAATGGCTTTCTCGTCGATTTTCCCCAGAATAATGACTGAAAAAGACTTTTTTTCAATTTCAGAAAAAGCATTAGAAAAACGGGCAGAAAAAATTTCCCATTTTCCGTTGAGAGCATGAGAAAAGCGTCGTTGATTTTTTTCATCATCATCAACAAGCAGTAGACGAGATAAATAAGATGGTTCTTGATGGTGAATCTTGGACATTTTTCAGCCTATTATTTGAGATAAAAAATGAATCATAAAATGCAACCTTATTCCCAAATAAAGAGTCAATGACCATAAAGAAAAGCAATGAAAACAAAACATAAAAGTAAAAAATATACTTTTTAATACAGTGTTAGATTATTAAACACGCTTATTTTTAAAAGAATGAATTCAATGATTCTACACACTCATTGAATGAATCTAGCAAGGCAAAAAACATATCGTGACGCAAAAATGAGGAAAATCTCCAATTCTTACTTTGTAGGCGTTTTATGGTTTTTTTATTGTGTTTCGGATAATAAAGAGAATGTATACCCGTCGCCTTTGAAGTTGCGTGGTTGTTGGCTGCACTCTCTCAGCCCAA
>CAMRDW010000060.1 GCA_947041315.1 uncultured Enterovibrio sp. | reverse complement strand
GTGCCTGTTGTGCCTGTTATGGATGAACTTGGCCTTGTACTCGAGCGAACGGGTGATGACGGGGGAAAATTCACGGCGCTTCTGGGTAACGAAGGAAATCGTGTAGAAGCGGTTCTCGATGCTCGAAGTGATGTACTTGATGATTGAGCGGGTGTAGTTAAGGGCGATGAAGTGCTTGGGTTTAGAGGGCTGGACAGCGACGAGCTTGGTGAACGAGTCTTGTTTGCATTTTCTTTGCGTTCTAGCTGGCGCATTTGATGCTTTTCATTGCGAGGGGTGCTGGGGTTAATGGGGGGCTCTGGCAGGTTTTGTGATGAAAAAAAACTGCGAACATAACTGCTAACGCCTTGTTGAATGCCATTAAAAAGATCTCTTACCGTATTGGTTATGATTTCAACCCCAGATTGTCGAACTAACGCGGTTTTATTGGTAAAGGCCTGGTGCAGTCCTCCTCTTTTTGTGCTCGTAATGCCATTGCGGGTGGCAGAGGTATATGGCGAATAAAATACATGCGCGGGTTCCGTGGTGCTTGGGGATTGACTTGCTGCATAGGGTTGCATTTTAAGGCTTTTTCGCCATTCGTTGAATTCTTGATTAGGTTTAAAATAACTCAGCAAAGCCCTAATGAACAAGTGATAAACCTTGCATCTTTGAAAGAATGAACTTTAGGAGTGCTTCTTTAGCCAATGACCCTTCTTCTTTTTCTTTCTGATGCAAGGCGTCTTTAGGGTTTTAAGGTGGGAATAAGCTCAATCAAGGCGCTTGGTAAAATAGAAGGCGATTTGATTCTTATTTTTTTGTGTCTTCCTAATTCTCCTTTTTCTATCGCAATATTGTTTTTTGGTACTTTACATTGCTTAGAAAGAAATTTAATCAAATGTGTGTTGGCTTTTCCATCAACCGGAGGGGCTGTGATGGCGAGTTTTATTTCCTCGCCATGAATTGCGACCCATTGATCTCTAGATGCTTTTGGCTGAATGTAGAGGCGAAGAAGAAGATCTTCGCCATCAAAGCGAGCGGGCATTTTTAAGGTTGGCTCCTCTTCGCGAACGACGTGTTGACTTAAAAGAGGTGGTCCTCAATTTACAACACAAACCATAAATTACCAAAGAAAGGTGTAAGTAAATCTCCAATCACAAAATTTAAAAATTGCAAAGCGATAAACAGAAATAAAATGCTTAAATCCAATCCGCCCATTGGTGGGATCACTTTGCGAATGGGGGCGATAAAAGGTTCGGTTAATTGGCTCATGACATGCTCAATCGGATTGTTCCCTTGGCTCACCCAACTTAAAATGGCTCTTAAAATCAAGGCCCAAAAGAGTAACCCACCGGCGGTTTTTATTAAGGCGATGAGGGCGATGAGAAAATAGCTGAGATCAAGGGTTGGAAAGCCCCCTGATTGCATGACTTGAAGCATGAAAAATTTAGAAAAACATAAAATATAGGCAAATAAAAGCGTTGCTGTATCGAGTTTTCCAAGTGGTGGAATGACTCGGCGTAAAGGTTTCACGATAGGTTGCGTGGCTTTGACTACAAACTGGCTAAAGGGATTGTAAAAATCGGCTTGGGCCCATTGCAGCCAAATACGAAGTAAAACGACCATGATGTAAAGATCAAAGAAGGTTGTAACTAAGAAATTAATTGCGTTCATAAATTAGCCCTAAAGTTGCGATTCCATTTCTTCAGCGCGTCGTACAGCGGCTTGCATGGCCTTTGAAACGGTTTCTGAAAGTTGCTCTTGATTAAAAACGTCCAGTGCTTGAGCGGTTGTGCCACCTTTTGACGTCACTTGCTCTCTCAGCGTTGCAATATCCAGAGCCGGATTTGCAAGCACCATTTTTGCAGCCCCGAGCGCTGTTTGTTGTACCAATAGTCGGGCTGTGTTTTTATCAAAGCCTTGGCGCTGTGCTTCTTTTTGCATCGCCTCCATAAACAAGAAAAAATAAGCGGGTGCGCTTCCTGCCGCAGCAATAATGCCGTTTATTTCAGATTCTTTTGAAACCCAGCAGATTTTTCCGACGCAGCTCAAAAGCGTTTGTGCAAATAAACAATCTTCCTCGGAAACAGAGTTTGCAGCAAAAAGTCCACTCATGCCTTCACCAATAAGTGAAGCTGTGTTGGGCATCACACGAACGGCACAAAGCTGGGAGCCGGCCATTTCAGTAAGGCGTTTTATTGAGATCCCAGCGGCGATGGAGATGACCAACTTTTCTGTCCAGTTAACATCTTGCATTTGACTGAGGAGTTCGGCCATATTTTGTGGCTTAACACCGAGGACGATGACATCAGCGGCTTGTGCACTCTCAAAGGCGTTGGTGCTGGTTTTAATCCCAAATGATTGACGCAGAGCGGTGTTTTTATCTTCAGAACGATTCACCGCAGTAATGTGAGATGCAGGAAAATCCGCCTTGAGCAGGCCGCTGATGATGGCATGTGCCATGTTGCCTGCGCCTAAAAATGCAATGTTGCGGTGTCTCATTGTGCATTGTTCCTGTTTAAATTGATGAAAAAGCAATATTTTCTCTATCATATTAACCGAGATTAAAGAGCATTTGTGTTAATCTCGATGCCCAAAGATGGCGCTCCCAATACGAACCAGGGTGCTTCCTGAGGCGATTGCGGCCTCCATGTCATCACTCATTCCCATAGAAAGAGTATCAAAATGAGGACGATTGGTACGCATTTCATTAAAAAGAGAGGTAAGAGGAGCAAAGGCATCCTGTTGTTTTTCTGGGTTGCTTTCGGGTTGTGGAATACACATTAAACCGCGCAACATGAGATTTGGACAGGTGTCGATATAGTGGGCCAACATTTTGGCCTCTTCAATGTCAACGCCGGATTTTGAATTTTCACCGCTTGTATTGACTTGAATGAGTACCTGTAAAGGTCCATACGAATGAGGGCGTTGTTCATTTAAACGCTGTGCAATTTTTTTGCGTTCAATGGAATGAACCCAATGAAAATGTTCAGCTATAGCATGGGTCTTATTGGATTGGATAGGTCCGATAAAGTGCCATTCTAAGGACGGGAAGGTGCCTTTAAAATATTGAATTTTAGATATACCTTCTTGCACATAATTTTCACCGAACATTTTTTGCCCTGCGAGAATGGCCTCTTCTATGGCATCAAGGGGTTTGGTTTTACTGACGGCAAGTAATTTTACACAATCGGCATTTTTTCCACTTTTTTTCGCGGCAATGTCAATGCGGTGGGTGATCTGTTTAAGGTTTTGTTTGATACTACACATGTTTGATTCTGCGAGGAAATTAATTAATGGATATTACTGAACTATTGGACTTCAGTGTAAAGCATAATGCTTCAGATCTACATCTTTCTGCGGGTGTACCTCCTATGGTTCGAGTGGATGGTGATGTCCGAAAGCTCAGTTTACCCGTTTTAGATAACAATGGCGTGCACCGTTTGATTTTTGATGTGATGAATGATGCACAACAACGCGAATTTGAGCAAAATTTGGAAGTGGATTTTTCTTTTGATTTATTGTCTGTTGGACGATTTAGGGTGAATGCATTTCAACAATCACGGGGATGTGCCGCTGTTTTTCGAACTATCCCCTCCAAAACGCCTTCACTGGAGGCCTTGGGCACGCCCGAAATTTTCGGAAATTTTACGCATTATCAAAAAGGTTTGGTTTTAGTCACAGGTCCAACAGGCTCTGGTAAATCAACGACATTGGCAGCCTTAATTGACAAAATAAATACAGAACAACACCGACATATTTTAACCATTGAAGATCCGATTGAATTTATTCATGCACAGAAAAATTGTCTAATCAATCAACGAGAAGTGCATCGTGATACGCATTCTTTTAACAATGCCTTACGTTCAGCTTTGCGTGAAGATCCTGATGTGATTTTGGTAGGAGAGCTACGAGATCAAGAAACGATACGTCTGGCATTAACCGCAGCCGAAACGGGGCACCTTGTTTTTGGAACCTTACATACATCCAGCGCGGCAAAATCGATTGACAGGATCATTGATGTTTTTCCGGGTTCTGATAAGCCGATGGTGCGTTCCATGCTTTCTGAATCTTTGCGTGCGGTGGTTTCACAAAAACTGGTGAAACAAATCTCCGGAGGGCGAATTGCGGCCCATGAAATTATGATAGCGACCTCCGCTATTCGTAATTTAATTCGAGAAGATAAAGTGGCACAAATGTATTCCATGATCCAAACCGGCTCAAATGTGGGTATGAAAACCATGGAACAATCTTTGCGCCAATTGATGATGCAAGGCGTTATTGATAACACAGAAGCTCAAAAAGTGATTGATAAGGTCGAAAATGGAATTTAAAGAAAGGATGCCCAGAATGAAAACACTTGAGCGGCTTTTTGACGACATGATAGAGATGAAAGCGTCTGATTGTTACATTACGATCGGAGCCTCATGTATGTTACGTGTGGACGGAAAGCTCCAAGCTGTTGGCTCATGCTTGGCTTTAGAGGATGTACAAGACCTTGTTTCTCAGGCGATGAATGAGGAAATGCAAAATAAATTTTTTATTGATCGAGAAGCTAATTTTGCCTTGTTAACAAGACAAGGTCGTTTTCGTGTGAGCGCTTTTTGGCAGCGAGATTTTCCGGGGATGGTTATACGCCGTATTGAAAATAAGATCCCTGATATGAAGAGCTTGTGTTTGCCCGATGTGATGCAAGATCTGGCTATTTCGCGTCGAGGTTTAATTTTAATTGTCGGTGCGACAGGCTCTGGAAAATCAACCACCATGGCCTCTATGCTTGGACACCGCAATCAACATCGAAGTGGGCATATTATTACAGTGGAAGATCCCATTGAATTTGTTCACGATCACAATAAATGCATTGTGACTCAGCGTGAAATCGGCATCGATACGGAAAGTTATGCGGTTGCGTTGCGAAATTCACTTCGTCAAGCCCCTGACATGATCATGATTGGTGAAATTCGAACGCGAGAAACAATGGAGTTTGCAATGCAATTTGCTGAGACAGGGCACCTTTGCATCGCCACTTTACATGCAAATAATGCCAATCAGGCTTTAGATCGCGTCTTAAATTTGGTCCCTAAAACAAGACGTGAACAATTTTTATTTGATTTATCTTTGAACCTTCGAGGTGTATTGGCGCAACAGCTTGTCCCTGACATCAGTGGAAGTGGGCGTCATGGTGTTTTTGAACTCTTGCTGAACACCTCGAATGTGTCTGATTTGATCCGCCGTGGTGAGCTTCACGAATTAAAAAACTGCATTCGTAAAGGAATAAATGCAGGCATGTGTACGTTCGATCAATCCTTATACGACTTGTATAAAATCGGTAAAATTTCGAAAGAAGAAGCATTGCATCATGCGGATTCTAGAAATGATCTAAATCTAATGATGAAAATGTCGAATAAATCTGAAATCAGCGAAATTTCATTTTCACAGGTGAATATTGAATAAATAAAAAACATCGTGTGAATGAAAAAGAAAGGTCGCTTTTATACCCATCGTTTTTACGCAGCTTAGGTTTTGGCTATGCCCTCAAAACCAAATGACATCGAGCCTCGATGCTAAGGGGCTAAGTGAGTGCAGCTAACAACCTAAGCAGGTTCAAAGCCGACGGGTATATTAGGATTGGAATAAGGCGTATTAGCCTTGATTTTCAAACCAGCTTTCAAGAATGATAACGGCAGATTGGCAGTCTATATTGCCTTTTCCAAGCGCGCGAAATCCCCCTTGCTCAAACAAGGTGGATCGCGCCTCTGCTGTGCTGAGGCGCTCATCATGCAAAACCACGTTGGCGTTAAATCGACCTTTAAGGCGCTGTGCGAATTTACGGGCTCGGGGGGCAATGGTTTCGAGCTCTCCCCCTTTGAGATCAAGAGGAAGCCCAACGACCACAAGATCCGGTGTCCATTCTTTTAATAGAAGCCCGATGAGATCCCAGTTGGGTATGCCATCTTTTGCTTTGAGCGCTTTTAATGGGCGCCCTGTTTTTGTAATGTTTTGTCCAATGGCAACGCCAATACTTTTTGTTCCAAAATCAAACGCCATGACGGTTTGGATGTGACTCATTGAATATCTCTTATGCATGTCCGATGTCAGAGGAAAGATGGATGGGGTCAATGCCGAGTAATTGCAGCGCCTTTTCCCATCGCTCCTCTGAGGGGGTGTTAAAGATGATTTCAGGATCGGCTTCGAGAGTCAACCAACTGTTTCTTGCGAGTTCATTTTCTAATTGCCCCGTTTCCCAGCCAGCATAGCCAAGCACTATCATGAATCTCTCTGGCTCATTTTCTGTCCCTAAATAAGTCAAAATTTCTTTAGAGGTCGAAATATAAAGTGTTTCAGACAGACAACGCTTTTCTGTGCAAAGAGGGGTGTTTTTGTGTAAAACAAATCCACTGTCCTCAGAGACGGGACCTCCAAAATAAAGAGGCTGCTCCAAGCTAAAAGGCTGTGTGATTTCTTGATTAGATTCAATGCCCATTTGATCAAGCATGTTGGCAACGGTGATATCTAAAGGTTGGTTGATGATAAACCCCATTGCTCCTTCGTCATTGTGCTCACAAAGATAAATAAGACTGTTTTTAAATCGATTATCTGACATGCAGGGCATTGCCAATAAGAAATGATGTTTGAAATTCATTGTGCCCTTGTTATTTTTTGTTAATACCCGATAAATTGACATTATTTGATCAAAATGCAAATGATCTTTTTTGTCTTTTGTGAATTCAGTAATGAAGCCAACCTATTGTTTTTACTTACTTATGTTTTTTCTTTTTTGTAATGTTCTCTTTTGGCTGCGTTTTATGCGCTTTCTACATGCAAGTGAGACGTCTCTTTATGTCAGAGGCTTAGCTCAAGGTTGTCGTTGAAGATCTGTCTACAGGCATTGCTAAATTGTTTTGGTATTGCTTTATGGTGTTGCTTTTGACTCTGTGTGGGTGTTGGTTACGCTCGTTTGCCGCAGGCGTGCATCTTTAATTCTGTTGGGCATAGCAAACCCAATAAGGCCGGCTTTTTGAAAATGAAAAGCAAACCCGGATAAAAATGGCATTTATCCGGTATTTTGTTTTTTATTTTATGCGTCGAGCTTCAATTGCATCCATTAATTTTGCACAAATATTGATATCAAATGCCGCTTCAATTTCTCGGATGCAGGTTGGGCTTGTCACATTAATTTCTGTCAGCTTGTCACCGATGATGTCTAAGCCGACGAAAATGAGCCCTTTTTCTTTCAGTGTTGGAGCGACGGCACGCGCAATGGCCCAATCGGTTTCACTTAAAGGTCGCGCTTCGCCTCGACCGCCGGCGGCTAAGTTCCCGCGCGTTTCGCCATTCGCTGGAATGCGCGCTAAACAATAAGGCATTGGCTCTCCATCAACCACTAAAATGCGTTTATCGCCATTTGTGATATCGGGTACGAAGCTTTGTACCATACAGTATTGATTTCCTAGATTTGTCAGCGTTTCGATAATTACAGATAAATTTGGATCCCCTGTTTTAACACGGAAAATAGAGGCTCCCCCCATGCCATCAAGGGGTTTTAATATGGTATCGCCATGTTTTTCATGGAAAGATCTAATTTGCTCTGCACTGCGTGTGACAAGGGTTTCCGGTGTCAGTTCGGGAAACCAGGCTGTAAAAAGTTTTTCGTTACAATCTCGCAAGCTTTGTGGTTTGTTGGCTATCAAGCAGCCATTGAGTTCTGCACGCTCAAGAATGTAAGTGGCGTAGATGTATTCCGTATCAAAAGGAGGATCTTTACGCATTAAAATCGCGTCAAGATCTGATAGAGCAATGTCTTGTTCACTTTTTACGGTAAACCAGTTTTCAGGGTTTTCTTGCAGGCTTAAAATTTTCGTATGTCCGAATGCTTCTCCTTGTAAAAGAGAAAGATCTTCTAACTGCATATAGTGAATTTCATAACCTCGCTTTTGCGCTTCCATCATCATGGCAAAGGTGGAGTCTTTTTTAATCTTGATAGACTCGATAGGGTCCATCACAACGCCAAGTTTTAACATGTATTTTCCTTTTATTAGCCAAGATCACCAAAGCGGACTTGCAGGGCGGTTATGGCGGTTAATGCTGCCGTTTCTGTACGTAAAACACGGGGGCCGAGCAGGGTCTCTATAAAACCACATTCACGGCTTTTTTCAATTTCAGAGCCAGTGAGACCCCCTTCGGGACCAATCAAAAGCCGAACAGAATAAAGCGGGGTTGGGAGGGTATTGATTGAATAGTTTGCGCGGGGGTGAAGGTTGATCTTTACCCCATCGAAGGGCTCTTGAGTCCAAGCTGCAAGCTGGGTTACAGGGTGTATGATGGGCACGATATTTCGCCCTGATTGTTCACAGGCCGCAATGGCTATTTTTTGCCATTGTTGTTGTTTTTTGTCAAGGCGATCTCCATTGAGCTTGACCCCACAACGTTCAGAGATTAATGGTGTTATTGAATTTACACCCAGCTCGACTGATTTTTGAATGGTCAATTCCATTTTTTCTCCTCGACTGATGACTTGGCCTAAATGCAAATCGAGAGGGGACTCTGTGCTGTGTTCAATACGCTCTAATACCTCGACAAGAACATTTTTTTTACCCAGATGTTTGATGAGTGCGGGAAATTGTGCGCCACTTCCATCAAATAGAAGGATTTCTTGGTTAACTTGCATTCGCAGTACGCGCGCAATATGATTTGCAGCATCTTCACTAAGAGAGACTTCTTTTTGTTCAAAAAGGGGAGTCGGATGAAAAATTCTGGGTATACGCATGGGATTATTAAATTGAAAAGTGATGCGGAGAAGTTTACCACGAAGGTGTTTTGTGAGGGGGGTTTTATCCCCCTTGCTTTTGAAGATGCGGGGTGTTGGTTGCGATCTGAAAGCCCAATAAGATTGTCCATTTATGCTCAAGGGCTTTCTGTCTTGCCGCGACCTGCATCTTCAAATAACAAAGCTTAAAAGAGCAGAAAAATGAGAATAGAAAAAGATCAGCTTTTTTCGCAGGCCGTTTTAACAAATGGATTAGCGTTTCCTTGTTTGTTTTCTATGCGGCGATCGCGTTCACATTCCCAAGGGGTGACGGGATAGGTTTTATTCCATGCATCCATTAATTGTTTTTGTGCAGATGCAAGACGAAAATCATATTGATCATTCATGTAAAGATAAATACGCGCGATGGCGCCTCGGGTTGGCTCGGGTGGCTCAAAGGTACGGTCTTCGAAATTCACTTTGGCTGGGCATTGACCATAGAAAGCGCCTTCATTTCCATTCCATTGAGAAAAACGAAAATTGGATCTGTCGCCATTGACCTCGCCAATGGCAGGAACCAAATTATGTAAATCCGATTCCATTAAACGATAACCCACATCTATTTTTGAACATAAAGCGCGTCCGCCATTTTGCCAGCATTGGCGCTGGTGGCCAAGTTGCCATGCTGGAACAATGTGTTCCCATTCTACACGGCTGGCGCGTGTTAGTTGTTTTCGAACTGTGTAGCCGCAACCTTCTAAATCAGGTATCCCTTTTTTTTCGACCCAATCTATTTTGCATCCACAATAAAATGTGGAAGGGTGGTCTTGGTATATTTCTTGTGCGATACGCTTGGCCTTTGCGAAAGATTGAGGATGCTCAGCGATGGCGCTTGGGATGATGAAGACTACCCCAAAAAAGATAAGTATTTTTCTCATGGTAAATAATCAACCGTAAAACAAAAGAGATTCATTATTACAGGAAAATGCGAGAAAGATCTCCTTAATTCTTAGTTATTTAAGGAAATTGATTGGAGGAATAATTTAATCTTTTCTGCGCGTATTTTTTTAAGAGATCTGATGCTTATTCAAAAAAGTTCAAATGAAGCGCAATGAAAATAAACGAGAGAAAGGACGAAAAAATGCCCTCTTATTCCGCGTGCATCTTTTATTTTCTTGGGAGAGGCGTTTATGGGATGTCAATTTTTAATTTAAGAGTTGGATTAAATGGATGGAGAATAACGACATTGTTTTTTACAGACTCGGCAAATGTATTGTGCTTCTTTTCTTTGCACTTTGTTATGGCGTCGAATTGAGAAATGAAGAGGGCCGCATTCACATTGATATAAAAATATTTTTCCTAAAACAGATGACACATCAAAAGAATGAGTTGTTTTGGGTTTCAGATTGAAATACGCACACATCAAATTTTTCCATTCTTGTCCATGCGGACGGACATGACCGAATTTTGCAAATGCAACTAGATGACAAACTTCATGCGGAACCACCTCTTGAAGAAAGGCATCGAGATTTTCATCAAGAAGAACAGGGTTAAATCTTAATTCCCAACGTTGAAGTAAGGCCATTCCTGCTGTTTTTCCTCGAATATCAAAACGGATATGGGGCGCAGGAAAACAGCGAGTCTGTTTTTGAAGTAAACGATCTTTTTGATTTACTGTGTTGATGCACTCGTAGACGCATTGCGTGATTTTTGTTTTATTCACTTGATTGTCTTTTTAATACAGAAAGGAAAAGAGGATGAATAAAGCATCCAATGACGAAAATAACAAGAGTTCCGTGTTTTTTCAAAATCAGTCTTTTGAAAGAACTCACATAATATGAGGAATCGAAGTTATTATGTTCTCATTTTTTTTTCTTAAAATCATGGCTAAAACTTTATATATCGTTTCAATAGGAATGCCTTGTTATACTTGCTGCCTTTAACGCGGCGTGGGTGTTGTTTAGGCTCGTTCAGCTTAATGAGACAGTGATTCAATGTTTAGGCCCTTCACTTAGCTTGGCGCAGGCGCGCAACTTCAAGTATCTTGGGTATAATATGAATCCTATAAAATATTTGATCATTCTTGCTTGTTAAAATGACCTAAACCCAAAGAAATTGAAGGTGCCAGGGGGTTGGCTACGCTCGTTCAGCTCAAGCGCATCCTCTTTCTATGCAAAGAGGCTTCACTCACTTGTCGCTTACACGCATCTTTAAGTGTCTTGGGTATAAAAGCGTCCTCAAGTGCTTTGGTGTTTGCCTGAATTAAAAAATCTTGAGGTTTATTCCATAATATAATCAAAATATTATATTTTCTTGTTTTTGCGCATTGTTTTATCTATAAAGTAAATCACGAGAAAATAACGAAAGAGCGCTTTGATTCATACGTTGGTGCGTCCGAGTTTGTTTTTATTATTCCCATCACAAATAGGAAAGGTGCGTCTGAATTAAAAGAATGAGCAAATAAGAGTAGAACTATTTGATCTTCTTTAATCCTTCCTTCTATTTCAGCGCTAGAAATAGAATATAAATGTTCTTAGAGAAAAGTCTCTGTGCTATAATAATTTTTTTCGCGAAATTCAGTGATGAAAATGTATATTTATTTTCTTTTTGCCTTATCAAGACATTTTTGTCGGTGAAATAATATTGATTTTTAGTCATGTTTTTATTTTTTTGTATAAATAATTAGGCCTTTTGAGCTTGAAAGGTGAACAAGAGTTATTTAATTTGAACTTTCGCTCTAGATTTTAAAAGAATGAGAAGAAGAATAAAGCGCGATTATCTGTTTTTTGTGTAATCCCCTATATTCAGTTTTTTATAAGTCCTCGTCTTTCTAATTGATAAGAATTAAGGCTTGATAATCGTTGTTATATGTAAATTATAAATAGAAGCTTTAAACTGAGCATTTGAATGATTGGGTTATTGATAAATAAGAAAGAGCCCCTGCCTGTATATGGCTGATTTTTCGAGTGAGCCTCAAGCTTAAAAGAGGGGGGAAATAAATTTCAAAATAGGGTCTTACGATGTAATAAAAAGAGTCTTCTTTATTCAAAAGAGGGACATTTTATTATAAGAGAGTGAACAAAAATTAAGCATGGTATTGAACGTTTCTTCTTGGTTGTAAAGTGATTAAAAAATGAGTAATAAGTCGATTTCTAAACCTCTTCCTTTTTTCGTAGATGAAAGGTTAGATAAAATATATTTTGATACAATCGGTCAATATAACACTAACACACATGCTGTTATTGGAATGAATCCTCAGAAAGGCGCTGTTCTTATGCAAAACAGTGACTATCTTAGTTTATCTGAAGACACTTATATTAAATCTGCTCGTATGGAAGCAATAACGGGTAAAAATACAAACATCGCGATGTCCGGTATATTTTTAAAATCGGAAAGTCCGAAATCTTTATTCGAAAAACGTTTTGCTGAATATGCAGGGATGGAAAGTTGCATTTTAACTCAATCGGGTTGGTCTGCAAATATAGGCTTACTTCAAACTATCTGTGCACCAAACACACATGTTTATATAGACACATATGCCCATATGTCATTATGGGAAGGCGCTCGTAATGCGGGTGCGAATATACATCTTTTTTTACACAATAATCTACCTCATCTTCGGAAAAAGATTCAACAATATGGCAAGGGATTAATTCTCGTCGATTCTGTTTATAGCACTATGGGCACAGTGGCTCCCTTAGAAGCTATGAATGAAATGGCCAAGGAATATAATTGTGCCTTGGTTGTTGATGAGTCACACTCTTTGGGTGTTTTTGGTTTGAATGGGTCTGGTTTAGTGGATGAGCTGGGTTTAAGAGGGGAAGTCGATTTTATTACGGCGAGCTTAGCAAAATCATTTTCATATCGAGCGGGTGTCATATTCGGTCCCCAGAAATTGGAAAAAGTGCTCCCTTTTTATTCATTTCCTGCCATTTTCAGTTCGACTTTACATTCGCACGAAATTCAATCTCTTGACGCAACACTTAAAGTAATAAAAAGTGCAGATAAAAAAAGAATGCGTTTATTACATTATTCAAAGAAATTACGGGAAGGACTCATTTCTATTGGTTTTAACATAAGAAGTGAGTCGCAGATCGTTTCTTTGGAATGTGGTGATATATATAACACTCGCCGTATACGAGATTTTATAGAGGAAAATAATGTTTTTGGTTGTATATTTTGCAGTCCCGCCATGCCAAAAAATAGAAATATTATTCGTTTCAGTGTAAATGCAGATATGACAGATCAAGATATTGAACTTGTGCTTGACGTTTGCAAAAAAGCATTTGAACACCCTGACTTTTATTTTATATAAATTTTAATACTGCAATACTAAAAATCGTGATTCTTATTGATTTTCATATGCCATTACAAAATTTGATTAACCTGATGCTTAATCAATGTGCATGCCTCTCGTCTTCTCTCGACGTTTCACTCTTTTATATATCCGTCAGCTTTGAAGCTGTGTGGGTGTTGGCTAGGCTCGTTCTGCGCAATCAGATAGTCTCTCTATGCTCAGGGGCTTCACTCGTTTTCCGCCTACACGCATCTTCCAGTGTCTTGGGTATAGACTGGATATCAAGGCGCCTGAATATTCTTAAATTATCTTTAAATTCAATTGTTTTGGTGTTTCTTTGTGGGGGCGAAAAAATTGATTAATTGTTACTCCCGTTTGATGGGTTCCCAATAAAGAGATAAACAAAAAAACAGAATATTTTAAAGGGGGAGTTTTGAATAAAAGGTTTAAAAGAGAGCGTAAAATTACGCTCTTTTATTTAAATCCAGCTATTTATTTTATCTATCAATTTATTTTTATCGACAGGTTTAATGATAAAATCAGAAATGGAAACTTGCTTCATCTTTTTTAATGTCTCAGAAGAACTGTCTCCTGTGTAAGCGATGATGGGGATTGTTGAATAATTCGCAGTTGATGCTCTGATTTTTCGTGAAATATCTATTCCATTCATGATAGGCATTTCAATATCCATAAGAATTAAATTAACGTGAAACGCATTTAAGATCCCCATGATTTCTAAGCCATTAGAACATTGGATTACATTGAATCCTTCTTTCTCTAAAAGGATGGAAGTTAATTGACGTAAGGCTTTACTGTCCTCAACAAATAAAATGGTTCTCTTTTTTTGTTCAGCCGGTTTTATTTCTATTTCAGGTTTTGAATATATATCCCAATAATGAAAAAATAAATTATTGATGATAACCTTGCTGTTCTGCAGCCATGTTTGGGTTTCGAACCAAAGCGGTTTGTATGATAAGGGTTTGGATCTGTCAATCGGACTATTTTGAAATAAATAGACAATTCGAGCTTCGGTGAAGGTTAACTTTGATTCTAATTGCTCAAGTTGATTTTTTCTATCATTGATGGAGTCAATATCAATAAATAAAAGATCATATTCAAATTCATATTCTTCTTTTTTTAATGCGGATTTAATATTCATTGTCTCTAAATTAAATCCCATAGAACGGCTCAATTTGGAGATCTGTGAAAGCAATGCAGGGCGGTGAGTGAGAATAAAAACAGATTTTAAATGGCAAAGTTCATGCTGAATGGCCGTAATTTTCTTTGAGTTAATCAATGGAAAGATCACTGTAAATAAAGCACCTTCGCCTCTTTTTGACTTGCAAAGAATATCACCACCAAAAGAAGTCATTACTTTTTTACAAAATGGTAAACCTAAACCATAGTGTTCCTGTGTTCCCGTTGTGTAAAAATCATGAAAGATATGTGGTAATATTTTTGGATCAATGCCTGGGCCATTATCTTTAATTTGAATATAATTAAAATGCAACGACTTTTTAAGTGTCACTGTTATTTTTAAATTATTCGAAGAACGATGGCGATAAGCATTTTTAAAGATATTGAATAATATATATTTTAGTAAAGTGTCACTTCCAAAATAATCAAAAATTCCTTTGTCTTGAAAAGTAATCGAGAAGCGGTCGACTGAGTTTTTATAGCTAAAACTTTGAATTGCATTTATAACAATCGATTCAGCGTTGTATTTTTTAAAGGTAGATCTTGATACTTTATTTTCATCAATGGAGGTGAGAAGCAAATCAATCGTTTCATTTCCGGATTGGATACTATTGATTGCATTTTTTATTACCTCATTAAGAGAAGAAATATCATCTTTTTGTAACAATACATCTTTATTATCTTCTTTAGGGATAATGGATTGAATGATATCCATCGATGAATATAAAGTACTCAATGGATTTCTCATTTCATGTGCAATGCTTGCTCCAAATGATTTTGCTATAGAAACGTTACTTTCATGCTCATTTTGATTTCGAAAATAAAAAAGATTTCCAAAGATATAAAGAAAAAGAAAAACGGGAACATACGACCAATTCATCGTAAAGTCCAAGCTGAATCCTTGGTTTATCCAAGCGCAAAGAACAGCAAAGGAAATACCGATCAGCGTTTGAAGCGTCATGATCCAAGTGATGTGAATAAGAAGAATATGAAGAGATATGGCTGCCATGACAGACATGATCCAAACAATTGACCAATCATTCATTAAGAGCATATAAAAGAAGAAAAAGGGCAGGCCGAATGTAATTGTACCTTGATAATATAAATGTAAATAAAAATGCTTTCGCCATTTTGGTTTTAGTTTATTACGAAAAGCAAGTGAAAAAAAAAGCAATGAGCCAAGGGTCCTTAGAAATAAACTGTCATACACTTGAGGGAAAACATAAGTCCATATGAGGTAATAAAGAGGGAACCCCAGAAAGCCCAACCAACCTACAACCGTCAGATTTGGCTCTGCATATTGATAAGTTTTACTTATTGCCTTTTCCACGATACCAACCTAAAAAAATGTCGTAACTTTGTTTAAATTTAAACATTTTATATCCTATCGTCTTGTAAAAAACAATTAAATATTCTTATTTGTCTTGATTCTTTATTCAATTTAAATGCGATATTTTCATTTTAAAAATGCAGTCTAAAAGAATTGAACTCGGTGATAAGGTGAATTTTTAGGTCGTTTAACTGTGTCACTTGACGTGAGGGTGGGGGTTAAAAAGCAAAATAAAATGTTTTTCTTTAAATATAAGAAGACTATTTCATTGGCAAAAAATATTTGCATGATCGATATTTATTTTTACTTATATTACCTGACTCATGAGCTTTGTTGCTTATTGGGTCTCATTTTTTTCGTCGTTTATTTCTGTTTTTTTAGCAAGGCGATAAGAATCAATAATACCGAATAACCAAGTTATTCCGATGAGGGGGTATGAAATTTGCACCCAGAAGGTGTCTTTTTTTTCAAGTGCCTGTAATAGAGCGGCTCTAATTTGTTCAATATCTAAAGGAAGAGCGCCTTGCTGTATTTGCAGCGTTATTCCATTGGTTATCTCTATGATATGAGAGAGTAAGATGGACAGCCCCAAGAGGCTTAAAAAACCGAATGTTATGCCTTTAATGTATTGTTTTAAATAGAGATGTCCGCTTCCGGGAAAAAGAAAAGCAGAAAATAAAGGGGCTTTAATCGATTTTTTCATTGGTGGCTCGCACAGAAAAAGAAAGGCAAAAAGAATATAACGGTCAATCTCTTTCTTATCAATGGATTCGGTTTATTTTTTGCTTATTACCCAAGACACATGAAGGTGCGCGTCTGGGTCAAACGAGTGAAGGCCCTGAGCATAGATTGACTCTGTGATTTGCTTGAGCGAGAGCAGCCAACACCCACAGTGCTTCAAAGGCGACGGGTATATCTGATAATGAGAGAAACAAAAAAGGAAGCTTTCGCTTCCTTTTTCTACTGCTTTCTTGGATGCATTATTTGAGATTTGCAAAATCACGTAAGGCATCAACTTGGTCTGTTTTTTCCCATGGGAATTCTTCACGACCGAAATGACCATATGCAGCTGTTTTTTTATAAATGGGCTGCAGTAGGTTCAACATTTCTTGCAGCCCATAAGGGCGTAAATCGAAATGATGACGAATGGCTTGAATGATGATCTCATGTGGAACTTTTTCTGTTCCAAATGTTTCAACCATGATAGAGGTCGGATCCGCAATGCCAATAGCATAAGAAAGCTGGATTTCACAACGATCTGCAAGACCTGCTGCAACAATGTTTTTCGCAACATATCGCGCTGCATATGCTGCGCTTCTGTCCACTTTTGATGGATCTTTGCCAGAAAATGCTCCACCACCGTGACGTGCAGCACCGCCGTAGGTATCAACAATGATTTTACGTCCCGTCAGGCCACAATCGCCCATGGGACCACCAATAACAAAGCGACCTGTTGGGTTTATAAAATATTGGGTGTCTTTGCTTAACCAAGCAGCAGGCAAGACGGGTTTGATGATTTCTTCCATGACGGCTTCGCGTAAATCAGCGGTTGAAATACTGTCACAATGCTGCGTTGATAAAACAACGGCATCGATACCGACAATTTTGCCTTGATCATATTGAAAGGTCACCTGAGATTTTGCATCTGGGCGTAACCAAGATAAGGTGCCATTTTTTCGTACTAAAGCTTGGCGCTGAACTAAGCGGTGTGAATAGGTGATTGGAGCGGGCATTAACACTTCTGTTTCATTGCAGGCATAACCGAACATAATGCCTTGATCACCTGCGCCTTGTTCTTTTGGATCCGCTTTATCAACACCTTGGTTAATGTCTGGAGATTGTTTTCCTATGGTGTTGAGCACGGCGCAAGAGTTTGCATCAAAACCCATATCTGAGTGAATGTACCCAATTTCGCGTACGGTTTCACGGGTTAGCTCTTCGATATCAACCCAGGCTGTGGTTGTGATTTCGCCACCGACCATGACCATGCCTGTTTTAACGTATGTTTCACAAGCAACACGCGCTTTTGGGTCTTGCTCTAAAATCGCGTCAAGAACGGCGTCAGAGATTTGGTCTGCAATTTTGTCGGGGTGACCTTCTGAAACCGATTCAGAAGTAAATAAATGCTTTGTCATTTCGATGTCCTAAATAGAGTGAAGACTAAGATCTTATGACCGTATAAAGGTATAGATACTTTTCCGTCTAGACGGCTATTGTAATCTGGGTCGATAGCATTAATCAATAGGCCTTTTGGGATATCATTGTCTCTTTTATACCCCTCGCCTTTGA
>CAMRDW010000059.1 GCA_947041315.1 uncultured Enterovibrio sp. | reverse complement strand
GAATGAATGAGGCTATTATATGTTCTGTTTCTTCTGTTTCTAAATTAAAAGTCGCATTCATTACATCATAAAGCATGAGGCATTCTCTTTTCATAATATAAATATTTAATGAAAGTGAGTTGTTTATTAAATCATATTGCTCTTTTAGATCGGCCAGCTCAGCCTCTTCAGCTTGCTCATTTTGCTCTGTTCCATTGTTTTCTTCTACTTGGGGGTTAACTGGTGTCTCTGGTTTATCGCTGTATTTTAATTGTAAAGCGGCTGGTATTTCTTCAAATTGAAATGCCGAGTTCAAGACAGGATTTGAAAAGAAACGCTGTTCGTTTGGAGCAAACGAAGGAAGAGACTGATGAAAGGTATCCAATGTATTTAATAACTGAGTGTTATTTCCTACATGTGTAATTCCTAAATTATTTGTAGCCTGAAAAAATGAATCACTGAGATCATCAAGAAGTTCAACTGCGCTTGTTAATAACCGCTCAAGCCTCATTTTTTATTAACACTCAAATATAAAGTAAATGGTAAGATGTGAATTATTTATAACTGGAGAATAAGAACGGCTGATTGTTATTTTTCTGTCTTCTTTTCTGAAAAGTAAATGTAAGAGAATGTAAAAAATAATTTATCATAAGAGGCATAAAATACACAGGAAAATGTTATTTTTTATTCTTCTTTCATTTTACTTAAAAAAAGACACAGAGCATGCTGCTCTTGTCTTCATATGCAGCCCTTTTGAGGTTGCGAGGGTGTTGGCTGGGCTGGCTGCGCCCCATCACATAAGCCCATCCATGCTCATGGGTTTCATTCGCTTTCGCCAGACAGACAAGTTAAATCAGGCTAGATCTTAGATTGCATTTTTTTGGGAGGAATTGTTTATTTGACTTATTTTTCGCCGCGCTGCAATTTTAAATTTATGGGTGCATGCATTAAATATAAAAAAGAAGCTCATTGATTCTTCATTTTTATATCAACGGTTTCATGCAACTCTGAATAAACCAGCATGGCTTCATTTAATTTTAATTTTTGATAAACCTGCGCCACTTTATCTTCAAAGCTGACTTCTTGCTCTCCGTAATCCGTTCCTTCGCGAAGGACAAAATGTTCGATTAAATTTTGTAAGGTGTGCTCGGGAATGGTTTGCCAAGGAATAATCATTAAAAGGGACCATGGGTGAATTCAGTGGCTGAATTTTATCTTATTGTCGGTGTCATTGTCGTGATTTTGTTTTCTTTTATGCTCCTCGCCTTTAACGCTGCGTGGGTTTTGGGCGCGCCTTCAAAGCTTAACCACAGAGTCTATTTATCCTGAGGGGCTTTCGTTGTTTTTTGCTTAGGCGCAACTTCACGTTTTTGGGGTTATTGAAGGTGGGGTTTGAGCCAGCGCGGCACTTCTTTTTCAAGCCAAAAGAAAGGTTTTTTGAACGTTCCTGATACAAATCCAACGTGTCCGCCTTTTTGAGTGAGATGGTATTCGATGTTTTTGGGTAAAGGCGAAGAGGGGATCACGGCACGGGTCATAAAAGGATCGTCACTGGAATGGATCACTTTCAGTGGGGTACTTATTTTATTTAAGACAGGAAGACCGCTGCATTTTTGATAGTAATCTTTGGCATTTTTAAAATCATTGATAGGGGCGGTGACGGTTTCATCAAATTCAAATAAATTAGAAATGCGAATTTTTTGGCCGCTTTTCCAATGCCCCACTTCTGGGTATTGGGTTAATTTTATCTTGAGTGAACGCGTCATTGAATGCAAGAGATAGGTTTGGTAAACCTTTGAAAATCCTTTTTGAATACGCTCAGAGCAGGCCGCTAAATCAAGCGGTGGGCTGATAACACAGGCCGCATTGATAAGAGGGTCATCATTAAATTGAGCTAAATAGCGAACCAAGACATTTCCACCAATAGAAACCCCAACAGCGGCGCGAGGAACATGAGGAAAATGCTGTTTTACATAATTCAACATAAAGCGGGCGTCGAGGGTTTCACCAGAATGGTAACTCTTCAGCTTTTTGTTCATCGAACCGCTGCAACTGCGAAAATGCATTAAGACACCCAGCCAGTTTTGCGCTTTAAATGCGTGCAATAAGCCATTGGCGTAAGGGCTATTAAATCCACCACTTAAGCCATGAAAGAGAACAACGAGGGGTTTGTTTTTATTGTATTGCGGGTTTTCTGTCCAACACAAATCAACAAAATCACCGTCTGGGGTGTTGAGCCGTTGCCAGACGGGCTCAAATAATGGAGTGCGTCTGACTATGCGAGGGAAAAGTGTTTGTAAGTGGGGGTTAGATCCCCAGCGCATTGGGGTGAAGTCATGAGGGTTCATCAAGGAAATTCGAAATCATTAGATTGTGATAATTTATCTTGTTTTCTTTTTTTTATCTACGGAGATCGTCCGTTTTTGGACATGAACGAGAAACGCGGAGCAAAGGCGGATTTTTTAAGGGCCTAAAGTGAGGATGCTTTACCAAAAAGACGATAAACCGTGCGCAATGAGAGCGAAATGCGACGTGTTTTCTCCGCGTCTTTTTAATAAAAGAAGGAGGCTTAATCGGTAAAAGAGGGAAGCATGTTTAAGCCTTTCATTAAACCGGAGTAAATATCTTTTGCTGCTGGATGTAATTGTTTGCAATAGAGTTCAAGAGCTGATGGGCCTTCTTCAAACCATTTTTGTTGGTTAAGGCTCGCGAGAAGCTCTTGTTGTTGGTACTTTTCGAGCATGAGTTCGTAATTTAGCATTTTTTGGTAAGCGCTATGATTGAGGCTCTCTTTCATTTCTCGTCGCATTAATCGATAGCGACGAAGTAAGGGTTCTGTTTGGCTCAGTGTTTGCCTTAATACAGCCAAAGAAAAAGCAGAAATAGAAAAGCCGGCGTCTTCAAGCCAGACAAGCAATAAGGCTAAATTGGCATTGCCTTTAAACTGCTCTTGTAATTTCTGGCAGACGAGTCGCATTTCTTTCCTGTCGTAATGGAACAGGCAAAATTGCCACAACCCATTGGCTGTCGCATTTTCTTTTAACGGGCGTGAAACGCCGCTTCCAAGCGCTCCAATGTTTCTTGCAGCTCCATCCATTCGAGTTCAGTCTCTTCTAACGATGATTGAGTGTTAGCTTGTTTTCGTAATAATACGGACAGCGTTTCTTTATTAGATGCTTCATAAATTGAAGGTTCCATTAGTTCGGCTTCTATCTGGGTTATTATCTCAGAAAAGCGCTCTAATTTTACATCTAACGTATTGATTTTTTTTCTAAGTGGTGCAGTTTGAGTGCGAAATTCTGCGTCTAATCGCTTTTGCTCTTTACGGGTGATTTGTGAATGCGCGTTGATTTGTTTTTTTGTTGTTTCTTGCTCTTGGCGGCGCTCTTGGCGTTGTTGGTCGATAAGCCATTTGTGATAGTCGTGTAGATCCCCGTCAAACGAGGTGACTTGGCGGTCGTGTACCAAATAGAGATCATCTGTTGTGGCACGAAGCAGGTAACGATCATGACTGACAATGACCATGGCACCTTCAAAAGATTGTAAGGCGAAAGTGAGGGCTGCACGCATATCTAAGTCGAGGTGGTTGGTCGGTTCATCAAGAAGCAAGAGATTGGGTTTTTGCCAAACAATAAGCGCCAGAACAAGACGCGCTTTCTCGCCACCAGAAAAAGGGGCAATGATCTCTAAGGCTTTATCACCATTAAAACCAAAGCGACCAAGGTAGCTGCGTAATTCTTGCTCTTTGGCGTCAGAAGCCAAACGCGATAAATGCTCTAACGGGGTGTCATTGACCCGTAAAGTTTCGAGCTGATGCTGAGCAAAGTAGCCAATTTTGACGCCTTGTGAATAAGCCAGCTCGCCTGAAAGGGGAGCAAGATCGCCAGAAAGGAGCTTGATCAGAGTGGATTTACCCGCACCATTTTGCCCGAGTAATCCAATTCGACTGCCTGGAACCAAATTAAGATGAATTTTTTCTAAAATTGGGCGCTCTGCGTAGCCTGCACTCACGTTTTCCATCATCAAAATAGGGTTTGGTAATGCGCTTGGCTGACGAAATTCAAAATTAAAGGGGTTGTCCAATTGCGCAGGAAGCATTTTTTCCATGCGATCTAATGCTTTTATTCGGCTTTGTGCTTGGCGTGCTTTACTGGCTTTATATCGGAAACGGTCGATATAAGACTGGATGTGTTCTATTTGTTTGGTCTGTTTTTGATATAAGGCTTGCTGCAAGATCAATTTTTGCGCACGCATGTTTTCAAATGCCGAGTAGTTTCCTGTGTACTCATTGAGTTGTTCATTTTCAATGTGGACAATGCGCGTGACGATGGGGTCAAGAAAATCACGGTCATGAGAGATCAAAACCAGGGTGCCACGGTAGTTTTGTAGCCATTTTTCTAGCCACATGACAGCGTCTAAATCGAGGTGGTTGGTGGGTTCATCCAAAAGAAGCAAATCAGAACGGCATAAAAGGGCTTGTGCCAGATTAAGGCGCATTCGCCATCCACCTGAAAATTGGGTTAAATTCCATTGCATTTGTTCTTGGCTAAACCCCAAGCCATTTAAAAGCTCTGATGCCCGAGCGCGAATACTGTATCCGCCAATGGCATCAATGTTGTCGTGAAGTTCGGCAACCTTGTGCCCGTCTTCGTTTTTTTCCGCTTGATTTAAAGCGGCTTCAAAGGCGCGATATTCTCTGTCTCCATCTATCACGTACTCAACGGCCATGCGCTCTAATGCTGGGGTTTCTTGTGCCACCCAAGCGAGTCGCCATGCTGTTGGAATTTGAAAATTTCCAGCATCCAAGGACAGCTCGCCTTTAAATAAGGCGAAAAGGGTTGATTTTCCACAGCCATTTTTTCCAACCAAACCGACTTTATCGCCAGGATGAATAGCGGCAGATGTATAATTTAGAAGTGGTTTCGGCCCACGTAGGAGCTGAATATCAGAAAGTGTGATCATCTTTAGTGGTGGCTTAGGTTTAATTTAATGTATTTGAAATTGGCTTGAAGATATCACAAGGACCGTTTTTTCTTAAGTCACTAAGCGTATTTATTCTTTAATAACCCAGAAAAAGACCTTGCATAGAAATAGGGCGCCTATCACTTTATTTAATACCTGTCGCCTTTTTGGATGCAGGCTTCTTGTTTTTTCTTTTAAAGCTCAATTACAAAGTACATCTATGCACAGGGGCTTTTTGTCTTTTCTTTTTCGTCTGTCATTTTAAATAACTTGGGTATATTGCACGAAATGGAACCCTTGAATGAGTTGATAAAAAAAAATGTGTCATTATCAAATAAACCATTAAAGTGCCACTCCCTGCTTTTTAAAGTCAGCAAGAGAGCCAGTAAAAAGGATGTTACTGCGACGTGGAAATTTCTAATAATCTGTTACCCAGCTCTAAAATATTGCTCTTGTTTGCACACCCAGATCCTTTAGAGTCTGTTGCAAATAAAGAAATGATAGAGGCTGTTTCCTCTTTTTCGAATGTCACCATTCACGATTTGTACGGGGCCTATCCCGATTTCATCATCGATGTTCTCCACGAAAGGAATTTATTGCTCAGCCACGATGTGATTGTCTTTCAACATCCTTTGCAAATGTATTCTTGCCCCGCGCTATTAAAAGAATGGATAGATGTGGTGCTTGGAAAAGGGTTTGCGCATGCGGGAGGTACGGCTTTATCGGGGAAAAAATGCCGTTTTGTGATAACAACCGGAGCACCTGCGCAGGCTTACAGTGAAAGCGGCTATAACAAATACAGCATGACCGAGATATTACAACCTTTTGAATTAACAGCCGCGTTATGCCAAATGGAATGGGTTGAGCCTCTTATTCTTCATTGGGCGCGACGGGTCAGTTCAGATGAGCGAGAAGCGCACATTCAAGGGTATTTGAATTGGCTTTCTAACCCATTGAAAGAGGTTCAGTGATGGAGCATGATTATTTATTTGATGCCTTGATTTTTCTCAGTGCGTCTGTTTTTGCCGTGCCGATTGCACAACGCTTAGGGATCGGATCGGTTCTTGGATATCTTGTCGCGGGGCTTTTCATTGGGCCTTGGGGATTAAAAATCATCAATGATGTTGAAGCCATTTTACATTTTTCAGAATTTGGTGTGGTTCTGCTTTTGTTTCTTATTGGGCTTGAATTAAATCCTAAAAAATTATTGCAAATGCGAAAGCCCATTATTGGATTGGGGGGAAGCCAGGTTCTTATCAGCGTGATTTGTATTGCGGCTTTTACCTTCATGTTAGGATTTAATTTTTCCGATGCACTTGTGGTAGGGATGGGCTTGGCGCTTTCTTCGACCGCCATTGCCATGCGCATTATTGAAGAGCAACGGCTTATGCAAACCGAGACCGGGCACTCGGCCTTTGCTGTTTTGTTATTTCAAGACATTGTTGTGATCCTCATGATGACCCTCTTGCCCGTCCTTTCTGGAGGGAGTGGTGGAAGCGCTTTAAATGCCCTTTTGATGCTCAGCGCTGTTTTTCTTCTTTTATGTGCAGGACATTATTTATTGCGTCCTTTGTTACGCTGGGTTGTGATGAGCCGCGTCAAAGAAATGTTTACCATGACCACCTTATTGCTGGTGATAGGGATGGCCATGGGAATGCATGCTTTGGGGCTTTCGATGGCGTTAGGGGCCTTTCTTGCGGGGGTTTTGCTTGCTGAAAGTGAATATCGGCATGAGCTTGAAATTGCCATTGAGCCTTTCAAAGGTTTGCTGCTTGGGCTCTTTTTTATTGCTGTCGGAATGTCCATCAACGTGGGGGTATTGTACCAATACCCGATTGAAATCCTCAGTGCCGTTTTTGGTTTACTCGCCTTAAAATGTGCGATTATTTACGGTTTATTTCGTCTTTTTGGTGGGGCGGGTAAATCGGGATGTCAAGTCGCTTTGTTGCTGAGTCAAGGAGGGGAGTTTGCGTTTGTTCTGTTTACACAAGCGCGTAATCAAGGGCTTTTAAGTGAAGAGGTCAATGCTTTTTTACTGGTTGTGGTCAGTCTTTCTATGATGACAACGCCGCTTTTATTAAAGCTTTTGTCTTATTGGTTTTCCCGCACAATCAACCGCGATGTTGATGAGCCTAAAAATGAAGAATTTGTCACCAAGCAAGATCAAGTGATCATTTCAGGTTTCGGTCGATTTGGGCAAGTGGTTGGGCGTTTATTGTTTGCCAATAAAATTAAGCTGACCATTTTAGAGCGGGATCCGGCGCAGGTTTCTTTACTTCGAAAATACGGTTATAAAGTTTATTATGGTGATGCGACTCAGCTTGATTTATTGCGTTCGGCGGGCGCTGAAAGCGCAAAAGCCATTATTATTTGCTCTGACTCACCAGACGATGTGATGGAAATTATTGCGTTATGCAAACGGCATTTTCCTTCTTTAAAAGTGCTTGCTCGGGCACGTAGCCGCGTTGAAGCCAACCAATTGATGAAGAAAAATGTGGACGGTTTTTCCCGTGATACCTTTTTGAGCGCCCTTGATTTGGGAAGGCAAGCCTTAATTATTTTGGGAATGCATGCGTATAAGGCAAAACGGGCAGAAGCTTTTTTTAGAAAATTAGATGAGTTGCGTTTACATGAAATGCAGCTTTATCACACAGAAGGTGCCTCTTCTGCCTACAGCGTGAAAGAAGCCCGTTTAGAATTAGAAGAACTCTTTGACCTTGAAATGAAAGGGGACTCGGAGCGTCATCATAGTTGGAACCGTGAATAATGAAACAGACAAAGAAAAAACGCTTTATCGCAGGCGCGATTTGCCCGACATGCAAGCAATTAGATACCTTGATGTGGTGGAAAGTGGCCCACATGGAAATGCAAGAATGTGTAAAGTGTGGCTACAGTGAACGGCGTTCAGATGCCTCTTCAGACAGGCTTGATGATAAAACAAAAGAATCGCTGATCGGAATTTTTAAGCCGCAATGATGGTCCTGCCCCCTCGTTTTCTGTATGATCCCTATTAGAATCGGGGCCAAATAAGCGATTATGCTGTGATGTCCCCTGCGGGTGAAAAGGTACTGGTGCTGCATTTTGCTGTGGTGCTGGAGTTTTAATATTTGCTTTCGGAGTGAAGATGAAAGCCACTAAAGACGTAGTTGTAAGCATTGCTTATGAAGTAATAAATGAAGATGGGATTGTGGTTGATGAGTCAACGAAACAACAGCCTTTACAATATCTTCACGGGTATGAGAATTTGATTGTCGGCTTAGAGAATGCGATTGAAGGCCGTGAAAAAGGCGATATTTTTAAGGTTGTTGTTGAGCCTAAAGATGCTTACGGTGAATTTTCTGATGCGATGGTTCAGCGCGTGCCTGCCAGCGTATTTAAAGGTGTTGATGACGAAATTACTGTGGGAATGCGCTTTTTAGCCGACACAGATCAAGGCCAAATACCTGTTGAGGTGACGGAAGTCGATGGGGATGAGGTTGTGGTCGATGGTAACCATATGCTTGCAGGACAAACATTGACATTCAATGTTGAGCTTGTTGATTTACGTGCCGCAACAGACGATGAAATGCGCCATGGACACATGCATGAAGAAGGTGGATGTTGTGGCGGTCACGATCACGAACATGATCACGACCATCACCATGATCACGACCATGCTTGTTGTGGTGGTGAAGGCAAAGAAAAAAATGCTGAGAAAAAAGAAGGTTGTTGCGGCGGCGGTGGCTGCGGTAAACCACATACTCATTAATTCTTTTTTCTTATGCCCCTCGCCTTTGAAGCTGCGTGGGTCTTGGCTACGCTCGTTCAGCCCAATCACATAGTGCACCTATGCTCAGGGCTTCACTCGCTTGCTGCAGACGCGCATCTTTAATTCCTTTGGGTATATACCTAAAAAACCAGTCGCGCTTGGGCTGGTTTTTTATTGTTTGCTTCGCCTTTTGAAATCATCTTTTTATCGTGATGATACCGCCTGTTGGGACGGGCTTTTTCCTGAGAAGACAGTGCGCGTCTGCGGCAAGTGAATGAAGCCGCTGAGCATCGATTGATTATGTGACTGGGCAGAGCGATCCTAGCCAATCCAACCCCCCGCAGCTTTAAAGGTGACGGGTATCTCCCCACAATAAAAGAGAAACGAGAATGACCGACACAGAACAGCGTCTTCAAAAACAAATTGAGACACTGGAAATCAAGCAGGCTTTTCAAGAGCATACCATTGATGAGCTGAATGATGCCTTGGTGGAATTGCAAAAAACAACCAGTAAATTAAGCGGTCAAATTTCTTTTTTAGTGAGTAAATTAAAATCGATGGAGCCTGCGAATATTGTCAGTCTTTCTGATGAGACACCTCCGCCCCATTACTGATTTTCAGCTCACAATGAATGCTGCTTTTTTGCTGCATTCATTCTCTCTCTCGTGCAACAAGGCTCTAATACCAATACAGATAAAAATGTGCTTTGATGTGTATCTTATTTTTTATCTGCCTGTCGCGCGATGAATGAAGCGCATCCACTCTCAGAAAATCACCCCCTCGCCTTTGAAGCTGCGTGGGTGTTGCCTGCGTTCATTTAGGCCAATGACAGAGTCCATCTATGCTCAGGGGGTTCGCTCGTTTGCCGCTTACACGCATCTTCAAGTGTCTTGGGTATATAAGCTCCTCTTTTCAAAGAGCCCAACAATAAAAAAGGTTTCCTATGGAAAATGAACTCATTTTGCTCAGAGGCTTGTTTCGAGGTCAATATCATTGGGGTGTTTTTCTTGAAGAGTTACAACAGAAATACCCAAATAAAATAATTTCATGTCTTGATATTCCAGGAAATGGCGATTTATTTAATGAAAAATCACCTAACACAATAATTGGAATGGTAGACACTGTTCGAGCGCAACGAAATAGAAATACAAGTGCAAAAGTTGATGTTATTGCAATCTCTATGGGGGGGATGATTGGATTAAAATGGGCGGAATTATATCCAAATGAAATTGATACCTTGATTTGTATTAATACAACGGCAAAGCCTTTTAGCCCATTTTATAAACGTTTGTTACCTAAAAATTACGTCAAAATACTGCGGGCTTTATTTTCAAATGCATATGAAAGAGAAAGGATAATATATGAAATGGTGTCCAATAAAAAAATGGATGTTGAGATTGTAAAAAAATGGGCGTCATACAGTCTTTCTCAACCGATGATCAAAATGAATTTCTTTCATCAATTAAGAGCGGCCATTACATTCAAACCTCAACGGCCTGAGTGTCGTTTGTTTTTTATCTCCTCCCTCAAAGATAATTTGGTCAGCAATAAAGCAACAAGGGCCATTGCTGAAAAATGGAGCATGCCACTGATTATAAATGAATCTGATGGTCACGACATTCCATTAGACAACCCTAAATGGCTGTGTGAAACCTTATCGACCTTGTTATATGCCCAAAGTCATTAAGGGGGCGTCTAGGCGGAAAGGTCAAGCGTTAAGTGCCCCGGGTATATGAATCATTGCCTCTTTTTTAATTCGAAAAAAAAGGGGGGGGGACGGGGCTTTAGCTGTGTTTTTGACCTTATATTTCAGGAAGCCAGGCTTGCGCGATACCTGCAGACGTGCCTGAAATGACGCGCCCTGTCGGGTCAATCGCGACATCATAAACAACGGCGCTTGAAGGGTGCTTATTTTGTTTTTCTTCTGCAACCCAATGCCCGAGGTTTTTACCTGTGGCGCTTTCCCAAAGTGCAACATGCCCGCTGGGGGTGCCTGTTGCTAATTGCGACCCATCGTCAGAAAAGCGTGCGGCAGAAAAATTGGTATAGCGATGGGTCGTCTTGAGTGTGCTTATCTGTTTGCCTGAAATTAAATCCCATATCACGGCATTGTCATCGCCATCGGCTGAAAAGCCGAATTTCCCAGAACGATGTAAAGCAACACGTGTAATTCGATGTTTTAGGCGGTAGTGGCTGATGATTTGTCCCGATTCCGTATCCCAAAAAAAAGCGGTGTGATCATTGCCTCCTGATAAGGCATATTTACCGTTGGGTGACAAAGAAACGCTGTTCACTTTTTCTCTGTGGGCAAGGAACTCTAAACGCCGTCCTGTGCCTAAATCGATGAATAAAGCCTTTCCATTTGAAAGAGCAATCAAGACCTTTTGCCCCGTGTTGCTTATATCAATGTCTCGAATGAGTCCGTCAGAGAGGGACCAGAGGCCTTCCGCTTGGCTCCATGATAAATCCCATGTCGCGAAGTTCTGCGATGTTGCTGTTATTGCATAGAGGTTATTGTCTGAAATTTGACTTGTAATAACTTGATTCTTATCTGGGTCTTGAAAATTGAAATTAGCTAACTGTTTGTTTTGTGTTAAATCCCATAGCGCGATACCATAGGCAGTGGAGGAGATAAGGGCAAAACGTCCCTCTTTGCTGAGGCTAAAGCTTGTAACTCCTTTTGGCTCAAGAACCCAGCGTTGTGCTTCTTGATTAGAATGAAAGCATCCGGAAAGTGCAATTAATGTCAAGATTAAGAAAATCTTGTTGATAAAGTGTCGCATTGGCTTGAGTTCCCTGTGTTTGCCTCCTATAACGTCGAGTATATTGATCGTTTTAGGCTTTCGCATTTTTATTGCGTACAAAGAAGAAATTAAAATACCCATGGAGTAATAAATGAAATCAGTGTTTAAAGTCTCAATTTTGGCAGCGGCTGTAACAATGCTTGTTGCTTGTCAAAAAGAAGAACCTAAAAAACCCGCGGTTCAAGAGGTTATTCAAGAAACAGTTGTTTTGAATTCAGATGATGAAAAAGCAGCTTATGCAATTGGTTCTTCTTTAGCACAATATTTAAAAGCGAACCTTGCTCAACAAGAAGAAATGGGACTCATCTTAGATTCAAAAATGGTTTTACTGGGTGTACAAGATGCCTTTTCTGATAAAGCCAAGTTGACAGAAGAGCAAGCACAAGCGGCATTAAAAGCATTGGATGAACGCGTTGCTTCTATCATGGAAAAACGCTCAAAAGAAACCTCAGCAGCGGCCGTTCTTGCGGGCAAAGAATTGCGTGATAAGTTTGTTAAAGAAAAAGATGTAAAGACCACCGATTCAGGCTTAATGTATAAAGTTGAAACCATGGGCAAAGGCAATAAACCTCTTGCTCAAGATACCGTGGTTGTTCACTATAAAGGCACTTTGCCTGATGGAACGCAGTTCGATAGCTCCTATGATCGTAACCAACCTGCGACTTTCCCTTTAGATCGCGTCATTCCGGGTTGGACTGAAGGGCTTCAGCTAATGCCTGTTGGGTCTAAATTTAAATTCGTTATCCCAGCTGAGCTTGCTTATGGCGATCAAGATTCTCCTGCAATCCCTGCAAATTCAACTTTAACCTTTGATGTTGAATTACTTGAGATAAAAGAGAAGGCCAAAGAAGCAGAAACTGAAGTTAAAGCCGAGACTACGACGAAATAAGACACTTTGTCGATAAGTTAAAGATTGCTTTAATCTTAAAAACCTCGGTTAAAGACCGAGGTTTTTAGTATTTATTGAATCAGTCAATGAATCTATTTGTATGTTTATACCCCAGACTCTTGACGTTGCGTGCTTGCGGCAAGTGAATGAAGCCCCTGAGCATAGAATGAACTCTGTGATTGGGCTGAATGAGCTGACCCAACACCCACGCAACTTTAAAGGCGACGGGTATATTCGGTTTGTTTGAGTCCATGTCTTTTTAAAATGATGCACCTTAGAAAAAAGTGAGAAGAGTTTGTGACGCTTACAAATCCCTGCGTTGGAGAAACGACGTTAAACAGAGAAGGGGAGGAATATGTCCCTTTTACTCAAGAAGATCGGGTGATTCTTAAATCCTATGAAACGGTGGTTGATGGTTTGGCAGCGCTCATTGGGGCACATTGTGAAATTGTTTTGCATTCGAGAGAAGACTTAAATCACTCTGCTATAAAAATCGCGAATGGCGAGAATACTGGTCGCCAAGTTGGTTCTCCTATTACGGATTTAGCCTTAAGTATGTTGCGCGATATCGAGACCTCGAATCGTCATTTTTCTTGTCCTTGCTTAACAAGGTCAAAAGAAAACATTCTAATGAAATCAATTACAATGCCTATTCGAAATGGGGTTAACCGTGTCATTGGGCTTTTGTGCATCAATATTAATCTTGATGCACCATTTTATCAGGTTTTACAGGCTTTTATCCCGAGCATGGAAGCCCGTCAAGCGGCTCCCTCAGTGAATTTTGCAAGTGATGTTGATGAGTTGGTTGTAAAAACCGTTGAGCGTACCATCGAAGAAATTAACTCTGATAAGTCTGTTTCAAATAACAATAAGAACCGTCAAATTGTGATGGCGCTTTATGATAAAGGGATTTTTGATATAAAAGATGCAATTAATCGCGTCGCCGATTGTTTGGCTATTTCAAAACATACGGTTTATTTATATATTCGCCAGCGTAAAGGGGAGGACGGAAAATGAGTCTTACTTATGTTTTGCTTGTGACAGGTCCTATATACGGAGCCCAATCTTCTCTTTGTGCGTATCGTTTTGCCAAAGCCCTCATTGAAAGAAAACATACATTAGAGCGGGTCTTTTTTTATCAAGAAGGTGTCTCTAATGCCTCAGCATTGACCTTGCCCGCAAACGATGAATTTGATTTGGCGAAAGCCTGGAAAGGCCTTTCTCAAGAATACAATGTCCCGCTGGAAACTTGCGTAGCAGCGGCATTTCGGCGTGGCCTCATCAATGCGAATGAAGCTAAATTGCACGCTTTGCCTGCCTCGAATATGGCAGCAGAATTTGATCTTATCGGCTTAGGCTCTTTGGGTGAGGCTTTGCTTAACGCAGACCGAATTATACAGTTTTAGAGGTATTATGAGAGAAATTGGTTTTGTATTTTCATCTTCCCCTCATGGCAGCGCAAGTGGTCGTGAAGGCTTAGATGCCGTATTGGCAACCTCTAATTACACTGAAAACCTGGCCCTTTTTTTTATTGCTGACGGCGTAATGCAACTGCTTCCAGAGCAAAATCCCCATTTAATTTTGTGCCGAGATTACATTTCAACATTTAAAATGCTTTCTTTGTGTGATGTTGAAAATATTTACGTCTGTAAAGACTCTCTTGCGGAACGGGGATTGTCTCAATCGCAATTGATTATCAATACAAGCATTATTTCTTCAAAAGAGATGGCGCAGCGAGTCACCCTGTGCGCTCATTTTTTGCATTTTTAAGGAATCTAAGAATGCTCCACACTGTTAATCGTTCTCCGTATGCCAGCAATATGCTTACTTTATGCCTTCGTTACGCCTCACCCAAAAGCGCGATTTTATTGATGGAAGATGCCGTGATTGCAGGAATAGAAGGTGGAACCTGGTTAAAGACCCTTTTATCTTGTGAGCATGATATTTATCTTTTGCAAGAGGATGTCATTGCACGAGGTTTAGAAAAAAAAATCTCTTCTAACATGAATCTTATTGATATAAATGGTTTTGTTTCTCTTACAGAGCAACACAATCAGTATATTAAATGGTAAGTTCTTTCAAAATCCGCTCTTAAAATAGCACTAAAACCCCAGTTATTTTTGAAAAAATGCAAAGAAGCTTGTATAAATCTTGACACCAAAATGCGCGACGCCTAAAATTTCGCGTCCCTGCTTTTTGTGGGCATAGTTTTTTCATACATATATGTGAGTCATATCAGGAGCTATTTAATGGCAACTATCAACCAGCTGGTACGTAAACCACGCGTTAAGCAAGTTGCAAAAAGCAACGTGCCTGCGTTGGCATCGTGCCCGCAAAAACGTGGTGTTTGTACTCGTGTTTACACGACAACACCGAAAAAGCCAAACTCAGCATTGCGTAAAGTTTGTCGTGTTCGCTTAACTAACGGTTTTGAAGTGACTTCATACATCGGTGGTGAAGGTCATAACTTACAAGAGCACAGTGTTGTTTTGATCCGTGGCGGTCGTGTAAAAGATCTACCCGGTGTGCGTTATCATACTGTTCGTGGAGCGCTTGACTGCGCCGGTGTTAACGATCGTAAGCAAGGTCGTTCTAAGTACGGTGTGAAGCGTCCTAAGTCTTAATGATTTCCGTTAAGTAAGGCCAAACACTAATTAATATATAATTTTGAAAAAACTGAAAAGTTTTGGATAAAACCTGAAGAAAACAACGGAGAATTTCAATGCCGCGTCGTCGCGTAATTGGTCAGCGTAAAATCCTTCCAGATCCTAAATTCGGATCAGAAGGTCTGGCCAAATTTGTAAACATCCTGATGGTTGATGGTAAAAAATCAATCGCTGAAAAAATCGTTTATGGTGCTCTTGAGATCATGGCCGAGCGTTCTGGTAAAGATCACTTGTCTGTTTTCGAGCAAGCGCTGGATAACGTTCGTCCATCGGTAGAAGTTAAATCTCGCCGTGTGGGTGGTTCAACTTACCAGGTTCCAGTAGAAGTTCGCCCTGTGCGTCGTAATGCACTGGCGATGCGTTGGTTGGTTGATGCTGCGCGTAAGCGTGGTGAAAAATCAATGGCTCAACGTCTCGCGCATGAAATGCTCGATGCGTCAGAGAACAAAGGTTCTGCTGTTAAGAAACGTGAAGATGTTCACCGTATGGCAGATGCGAACAAAGCATTCGCTCATTACCGCTGGTAATACCTTTTTAGGTGCGGCTTTGCCGCACCTAATGCATATTCTAAGGTTGACCTTAGTAAGAGGATAGAGCTGTGGCTCGTAAAACACCGATTGAGCGCTACCGTAACATCGGTATCTGTGCACATGTAGATGCAGGAAAAACAACAACAACCGAACGCATTCTTTTTTATACGGGTCTTTCCCATAAAATAGGTGAAGTGCATGATGGCGCTGCAACTATGGATTGGATGGAGCAGGAACAAGAACGCGGAATTACGATAACGTCGGCTGCAACCACCACTTTTTGGCGTGGTATGGATGCACAATTTGCCGAGCATCGGATCAATATTATTGATACCCCTGGGCACGTTGATTTCACTATCGAAGTTGAACGTTCTTTGCGTGTGTTGGATGGTGCTGTTGTGGTGTTTTGTGCCTCTTCGGGAGTTGAACCTCAGTCTGAAACTGTTTGGCGTCAAGCCGATAAGTACGAAGTTCCTCGTATGGTGTTCGTGAATAAGATGGACCGTACGGGTGCAAATTTTTTGCGTGTACTTGAACAAATAAAAGAACGCTTAGGCGCGATTGCTGTTCCTATTCATTTGAATATCGGGGCAGAAGAAAATTTTCGCGGCGTGATTGACCTCATAAAAATGAAGGCAATTAACTGGAGCGATGAAGATCACGGGATGACCTTTTCTTACGAAGCGATTCCAGATGATATGCAAGATTTGGCTGAAGCCTGGCGCCAAAATTTAGTGGAAGCTGCGGCAGAGGCAAATGAAGAACTCATGGACAAATACCTCGAAGGAGAGGAATTGACCGAAGTCGAAATCACAGCAGCCCTTCGTGAACGCACCATAAATAATGAAATTGTGCTGGCCACCTGTGGCAGTGCATTTAAAAATAAAGGTGTTCAGGCGGTGCTTGATGCGGTTGTTGATTTTTTACCTTCTCCTGTCGATGTGAAATCGATTAAAGGGGAAGACGAAAACGGCAATGATGTTCATCGTCATGCTGATGATAACGAACCTTTTTCAGCGCTTGCGTTTAAAATCGCGACAGATCCCTTCGTTGGAACCCTGACTTTCTTACGTGTTTATTCCGGAGTGGTTAATTCTGGCGACACAGTTTATAACTCCGTCAAAGAAAAACGTGAGCGTTTTGGGCGCATAGTACAGATGCACTCAAATAAGCGTGAAGAAATAAAAGAAATACGTGCAGGAGATATTGCAGCTGCCATCGGTTTAAAAGATGTGACAACAGGCGATACCTTGTGTGCACAAGAGTCAAAAGTCATTCTTGAACGTATGGACTTTCCCGTTCCTGTTATTCAAATAGCAGTTGAAGCGCGTACGAAAGCCGATCAAGACAAAATGGCGATTGCTTTAGGAAAATTGGTCGCAGAAGACCCTTCTTTTCGTGTTGAAACGGATAACGAGTCAGGGCAAACCTTGATTTCGGGAATGGGCGAACTTCATCTTGATATCATTGTTGACCGGATGCGCCGTGAATTTGGCGTGGAATGCAATGTTGGAAAGCGTCAAGTTGCATACAGAGAAACCATTCGTGGTCAGGCTGAAGTCGAAGGTAAATTCATTAAGCAGTCAGGCGGGCGCGGCCAATATGGTCATGTCTGGTTGAAATTAGAACCTTCTGAATTAGGAGAAGGTTTTGTTTTCGTTGACGAAATAGTGGGTGGGGCGGTGCCAAAAGAATACATCAGCGCAGTTGCAAAAGGTGTTGAAGAACAGATGTATGGCGGTGTTTTGGCTGGCTATCCTGTACTCGATATTAAAGCGACTTTGTTTGATGGTTCTTATCATGATGTTGACTCAAACGAAATGGCGTTTAGAATTGCGGCATCAATGGCTTTCAAGGAAGGGGCGATGAATGCAAAGCCCGTTATCCTTGAGCCGATGATGAAAGTAGAAGTGACCACTCCAGAAGACTGGATGGGTGATGTTGTAGGTGACCTTAATCGACGTCGCGGTTTGATTGGGGGCATGGATGAAGGTCCAGCCAGCTTGAAAATCATTAGAGCAAGTGTACCTTTGGCTGAGATGTTTGGCTATGCAACCGATTTGCGCTCGGCGACCCAAGGCCGTGCATCTTACTCGATGGAATTCAGTGAATACGCTGAAGTTCCAAAGAATATTGCTGATTCAATCATTGCAGAGCGTTCTTGATTGATAGGCGCTTCTAATGCTGGCATTATGCTCTGCATTGATAAACGCTTCTGATCGCACTTACGACGGTGAGTGCGGCTCATAACTAGGAAGGAACACGATCGTGTCTAAAGCTAAATTTGAACGTACTAAACCCCACGTTAACGTCGGTACTATCGGCCACGTTGACC
>CAMRDW010000058.1 GCA_947041315.1 uncultured Enterovibrio sp. | reverse complement strand
TGTGACCGTTAAAAGAAAAATGTGTGACCGTTAAAAGAAAAATGTGTGACCGTTAAAAGAAAAATGTGTGACCGTTAGCTCTGTAACCCCATGAATTAAAAGAGTTTTTCGGACCCTATAGATCTTTATAGATCTTTATAGATCTTTATAGATCTTTATAGAGTTTTATATAAGCAGTGGATAAGTGGATAAATACACAAATTGAAAGCAAACAAGACAACGGGAGAGGGTGCGCAATCGCTAAGCCATTGAAAAAACTATTATTTTCACAATAAAAAAAGCCGCTAAAAAGCCGGCTTAAAAAACAAAAAAAAGGCCCAATCAAGCCATAAAACACCCTTTCAGGCATAAAATTCATTTTGTATTCTGTGCATAACTTATTGCGACTCAACCCTCTTCAGCTGTGCAGTGAAGAGGGCTGAATATTGACCCTTTTCGCTTTTAAGTGCATCTGACATTCAAAAAACCAAGTCACTTGTTCACTTTTTTTTATGTATTTTGACCTTCATTTTAGAGCGTACTTGAACAGCCTAAAAGCCCGTTTTCAGTGGAAATATTGATATTCATCATCCATAAAAAACAAAATGAATGTGCAAAAAAAACAGAAAAAAAAGAACAAACGAACACTGTTCGTTTGCTTTGTTTGTTCGCTTTGATTAATATAAAGATGTTACTTATGAAAAGGTGAATAAAAAGATGGTATCTCAATCAAGCGTTTCTCACGGAACCCCTGATGTAAAAGACGAACAAGCACAAAGCACTGAGCTTAAAACACAAGGACTTCAAGAAAAGGTCACTGCAATTTGTAATGTCCTTTCTGCAAAAGGGCAAAAGGTCAGTGTTCGCGTTGTCTTGTCTTTGTTGCCTGAAGTCAAAAGCACAAGCACAGTCCATAAATATTTTAAAGCTTGGAAAGATACACAAGAAGAAAAAGAAAAATCGGACATTAAAAATATAGGCTTTTCAGAAGAATTCGCACGTGTCTTTCTCAATGAAATTAATCGACATGCAGCAAAAACAGAACGCATTTTTCGTGAAATTGCCCTTGATGCAAAAGAGCAAAGTATACGTGCAATTGAAGACGTTGAGCGTGCTGAAACACGCCTCATTAAACAAACAGCTTTACTTGAACTGCGTGATAAAGAAGTGAAGGAACTACAAGCAGAAATACCGCTCATTAAAAATGCACAAAATACTCTGGTTATCGAATTAAAAAATCAAATTGAATCTTTAAATAAACAGCGTTTAGAGCACACGAACAGCAAGGCACGACTCTCTTCAGATTTAGTAAAAAGCGAAATAATAATTGAAAACAATAAAGAAATGATCTCCACCCAAAAAACACAAAATCAAGCCTTATCGGAAGAAGTGAGATCTCTTAATAGCGCGTTAATGAAAAGCTCAAAAGAAATCACAAGATTAAATACGATACAAGAAAGCAATCAAACCTTAGTGATGGAATTGAGAGAATCAAAAGTCGCCTTAACAACGCAAAATAAAGCGTTAATTTCAGAATCAAGGACAACAAATCAAGAGCGACACAACTTACAAAGCGCTTTAAATTCCTCTCAAAGATCATTAAATACACTTAAAAACAGTGAACAAATACACCACGAAAGAGTTCGTATGTTAACTGATGAAAACAATCAATTAAAAATAACAATTATTCAACAAAACAATATCATCAAAAGAAATCAGTCTTGATTAAAATAAAATGGCATTATTTGAAAAAAAGCGAAATACCCAAAAGCCCTACATGTTTGCTTTTTTTCTTTGATGTTCATCAACGCAGAAAGTGCAGGCTCCTTGACGGATTTTTTCTTTCTCGCCAGCCTGCACCCTCTAACATCTTTTGACGAACAATTTTAAAAAGGACACGTTTTAACAAAAACGGTTATCCCGTTTGTAATTTGCCATACAGCGTTTGATAAAGTCCTTCTTCACTCAGTAAATCACGGTGATTACCACTTTGTGAGACCTTGCCATCTTCAAGCACATAAATCAGATCGGCTTGTTTTACCGCGGATAAACGGTGCGCCACAATCAAGGTGGTTCTGTCTTTTAAAAATTGCGCCAAGGCAAAATGCAGCGCCGCTTCTGTTTCAGTGTCCAGAGCAGAAGTCGCTTCATCTAAAATCACAAATTTGGGATCGGTTAAAATCATTCTCGCAAGGGCCAAACGTTGTCTTTGCCCTCCAGAGAGCGTTAAGCCTTGACGCCCTAATTGAGTCTCTAATCCATCACTTAGCTTTTCGACCACATCACTGAGTTGTGCTATTTCAAGAGACTCCCAAAGCTTTTCATCAGAAAAGCCGCTTTGCCCTAAGGTTAAATTTTCACGCAAGGTGTCATTAAAAATAACAGGCTGTTGCAATACCACCGCAGTGTGTTGGCGAAAGGTTTGATAACCGATGTTTTCAATGGGCTCGCCATCAATGAAAATATCCCCTTCAGATTTTCGATACAAACCGAGAAGTAACTGAATTAAGGTGGATTTTCCCCCTCCAGATGTCCCTACCAAGGCAACACGCTTTCCTTTTGGAATAAAAAGAGACAAGCCATCAAGCACCTTTTTCTCCTTGTTGTAATTAAAAACAAGGTTGCGGCATTCCACACCAAATGTGCTCACGTTTTTCAATGGATCACAGGATGTGGGTGTGCTTGGCTCTTCTTTTAACGCCAAAAGGGTGTTCAATCTTTTCATTGCGGCTGATGCACTAAACCAGGCATATTGGATCCCTAAGAGCTCTTGTATTGGGCTTAGCATGAACCACAAATAGCCAAAAACGGCGAAAATCTGCCCGATGGTTAAATCGCTAAAAAGCACCATGAGCATGGCGGCGGCGCGAAACAGTTCAAAGCCAATTAAAAACATAAGAAAAGAGATACGTCCTGCCGCTTCAGACTGCCAAGCATATTTATCCGCATCATGGCGTATCGCTTGCGCGTCCTCTTTTAGCACATTGAGGTAAGTCTGTTCACGGTTTGCAGCTCGAAGCTGATAAAGCCCATCAAGGGTTTCAACGAGACGCTGTTGAAAACGTTCGAAGGAAGCATTTTCTGCTTTTTTGAGGTGCTTAACGCGTTGCCCCATTTTGCGTGATAAAAAGATGACAATAGGGTTTATCAATAAGATAAAAAGACCCAGCGCCCAGTCTAACCACAATAAAATAACGGCGGTCCCAAAGACAGTTAGCACGCCCACCACAAAGCGGCTTAGGCTGTTTCCGATAAAAGAATCAATGGTTTCGATGTCAGTAACAAGATGAGAGCTGATCCCTCCGCTGCCTCTTTGTTCAAATTCTTTCATACTGATGCGACCTAGCTTATCAAGCAGCTGCTCGCGCAGGTAACAGGTAATGGATTTAGAAACCAGGGTAAATTGCCGACTCTGCCATATATTCAAAGCTTGGCTGGTCACTCGCATGAGGATCACCATCAATAAAACCAAGACAATGTATCCGGCAGGCTCTTGCAATGATTCGGGCAAAATATGGTTAAAAAAAGCAATCCCTTTATCGGGTTTGTTCAATAAGACTTCGTCCACCATTAAAGGCATTAAGAGGGGGATAGGAACGCTTATCAAGGTGGCAAAAACAGCAATGATGTTTGCGAGAATTAACCGCGATTTATATTTTTTCGCCTGTGAGATTAACCAGCGTCCAGAAATTGCAGTTAAAACAGGTTTATTCACGGGATCGTCCAATGTCGTGTCCTTCATGATGCAGAAATCCACTTTAACGCATCTGTCGAGTCATCAAAATGGAGAGGTTCATGTTGAAAAAAAGGGGGTTGATTTGATGGGTTCAGGTGCTGTATTTATGGAGCCCTTCGCACCCAAAACCCTGTTCCCTTTGAAGCTGCAGGCTTGCGCTTCAAATATCTTGGGTATAATAGAATAAAAATCAGTGGTTAATGTGCAATCCATTGCATCTAAAGTGGCAATTTTTTTGATTAAAACACGTATTCTGCTTCAAGACCCCAATTTCGTCCCGATTGCGTTCTACGTTCGAGCCCTACCGCATTACTTTGGGTATTGGAAAGATCTGAATAATCCCAGTATTGGGCATCAAAAACATTGAAGAGGCCTGCGCGCAATGTCAGATCTTTGACTGGACGATAAAAACCAGTTAAATCAGTGACAACGTAACCTGGCGCAGTGACATTGCTGACGCCATTTGCATTGCTCCAATCGTCACCTTTTTTACCAGCAACGGCTTTAATGGATAAATTGCCACCAAAAGGCATTTCAGCACTTTGGTATCCAAGGGCCATTTTCGCACTGAGTGGCGCCACAGTGTCGAGGGCTTTTTTGTTCTCTTTATCTTCTCCTTTAGCATACGCAAGATTGAACTCTGAATACAATCCAGAAGGGGCGGACAATAAAGAATCCAAGGCCAAGGTCATGTTCATCTCTGCACCGTAAATTTGTGCTTTATTGATGTTTTGTTTTGTCCAGCGCTCTTTGCCACTCGGGGCATTTTCACTGAATTTATAGTTTTCAATAAAGTCAGTGTAATCATTCAAGTAAACGGCCAAATCTAAACGCGCCGCGTCGTAATGAAAACGCATTCCCGTTTCATAGCCGATGCTTTGCTCTGGTTTTAAATGGGGGTTGGGTTCAAACAAGGCGCCAAAAGCGGCATCGGTTTCATAAAAGAAATACAAGTCTTGCAATGAGGGGGATTTAAACCCCTGGCTGATATTGGAATAAGTGCTGATATTCTCGTTCCAATGGTATACCGCCCCAAGACGCCCTGTCAGAGCTTGACTGCTCGATTCTTTGTTCTCGGTGGTTGTTGAGGTGTTTTCGGGTTTCGCATGAAAACGGTCATAACGAATTCCTGCATTAACGATTAAGCGCTCTTCCAAAAAAAACGCCTGATCTTGTAAAAACAATCCCCACTTGAGGGCGCTAGCATTGGGCACTTCTCCGTTTTTATTCTCGATAATGCCTTGCTTTGGCCCCTCTAAAAAGAGGTCTCGGTATCCCAATTCAAAGGCATTATTGACCCCGCTTACACCGTAACTTATTTCATGGTAACTGTTATCGAAATCAATGGCTTTGTTTAATTGAAGATCAAATTGTAGGCTGTTATCTGTTCCTTGACGCTCACGCTGACGGTAGCCATTAAGGGGGGTTTCATCAAAGGTGTTATGGAGGCTCTCTGTGGTCATTCCTGTCAGTTGTGAATGAGCAGTATCAAACGCACTGAAATCGGCTTTCCATTCGTGTTCTAGCGTGAGGCGTTTTCGTTTGTCTTGGTCTTTTGCGCTGTTTCGCGTGTAAATGTTATTGGGGCCGATTTGATGGCCTTCATTGGATAAAATAAGTCCGTTTGCGTCTCTGTTAAAAACTTCTGCGGTGACACCCAATTGATGCTGAGGATTGATTTGATAAAAGGCTTTCGCAAGCAGATTATCAGAACGGATATCAAAGGGATCGGCTTGTCCGCGATCTCGGCCTTCTGTATCCGAGCCACTGGAATGGGTGAGCGTTTCATGTCCATAACGGTGGGTAAAAATAAGCAATGACTCCCATGCCCCAATGCGATTGGCCAATGTCGCTGTGGCTTTATAGGCCTTGTCTGCACTGTAATAGCCTCCTTTCAGGCTGGCATAGGTATCCTCTTCTTCTTTGTTTAACAAATCATCCGGGTTTTTTGTTCGAATGATCACCGCTCCCGCCAAAGCATCGCTTCCGTAAAGGCTGGAAGACGGGCCTTTATTGATTTCAATTCGCTCAAGGGTGTCGGTTTCAATGTGGTTGTTAAATTTTCGCATTACATCCGCGCCAGGATTGTAAGAGGCGGGCAATTCAACACCATCGACCAAGGTTTTTACATAATTTTCATTGAGTCCACGTATATTAAAGCCTGAGCTTCCATAGCGCCCCGTTCCCTGTACGGAAACCCCGGGGACACCTTCGACGGCTTGCTCCAAGTTTTGAGCCATCTTTTCTTCTAATTGAGCCTCACCGACCAAAGCGATGGATGCGCTGACATCTTCTTTGCTTTGTTCACTGCGTGTCGCTGAAACCACAACATCATCAAAGGTATAAACCTCTTCCGCGAAAGCGCGAGAGACGGTGACAAGTCCAATACATAATGTCAGTGTGTTTTTTTTTATGATCATGATTTACGTTTCTTACGTTCGGCTTTGTATACCCGAGATATTTGACGTTGCAAGTTAAGCGGCAAGAACGAAAAGCCCTTGAACATAGATGGGCTTTGTGATTGGGCTTTGAGAGCGCAGCCAAAACCCAAGCAGCCTCAAAGACGACGGGTATATAAGTAATAAAAAAACAAGCACACCCATTGGGTTGCCACATAAAAGAAAGACATCAAGGGAGGCGTCTTGATAAGCGAGGCTTTTTTCTAAAGAGCCTCTTTCATCTTTTTGACATGCCCTTCATCGAGGTGAATCACCGACAGCATCTCGTCACCTGAAACATTGAACGCTTTTCCAAATCCTTTTACATAGCGTCCCATTTCTGGCTTTAAGCGATAAAGATGAAAATCGCCAAGCTGACTGAGATCATCAATCATGCTCCCTAAACGCGCTTGCATGCGCTCAATTCCTTCTTGCCATTGGACGGTGTCACGTTCAATGAGGGTGGCATGTGTATCAAACGACAAACGACGACGTGCAAAAATAGAACGCGCACAACGCTCGTCTTCAATCATCATGATGGACACAGCATCACAATCTTTTAAATTTTGTCCGTGCGTGGCTAAATCTGAAACCAAGATGTAATACCCATTTTCAGAGAAAGCGAACGGGGCATAACTGGTGTGGGGTTTCCCGTTTTTATTGAGGGTGCCCAACTGCAAGGTGAGTCGCGAGTCTCTAAATTCTTGGATCTCAGGCCCAAGACGATTTTGTAAACGTTCTGCTTTGTCGATCACTTGGACCACTCCATTTTCATTTCATTAAAACGTTCAACTTGATCAGCGAAAAGCTGACGCTTTGCGTCTCGTCCTAGGTAAATTTTAAAAATGCAATGCCCTGACGTATCAAAAAATCCAACATAATGGCTTTCTGTTCCACGAAAAGGCTTGCTCACAAACGCAATATCGGTGACCAAATCAATGCGAAGATGGCCGTGTAATTGGCCTTCTTTTCCCATCAAATTGTAATAACCGTGTGCGAGCTTCCCCTTAGGAAAATCGGCTTTAAATTCAAAAATTGATCCCCCTGAATGCACAATGGTGGTCAGTCTTCCAAAAGACGCTAATTTTTCCAAAATCACTTGAGCTTGTTCTCCTGGAGCCTGAACAAGCATGTCTTTTGGTAATGAGAAGGTGATATCCCCTTCACTTAATCCAAGTCTTTCCACCATATTGGAAATGGGGGAGTCCCCATCTTTGGCTAAAACATCTTCGACCTGTTTTTTTATTTCGGGGCTTGTCTGTCTCATTGAGTCCTGCTTTTTTGACTGTGTTTTTATGGGATCCCCCCGTCGTCTTTGACCCGGACTGCGCTTTTGATTTGCCTTGCTCATGGGTATATGACGAGGGGGTGGCGTTTATTTTTGTCTTCTTGAATAAAGAAACAATTTACAGGGCTGGCGCTTTTTGAGTGCGCAGCACATCAATGAGATTTTGCGCCAAATTGACCGTCCAAAACTGCCCTGCCAGGGTCAATTTCAGATAGCTTCTTTGTGCCTGATGACGCTCAAGATGCACCAATCCATTTTTTTGCCAGGCTTCAAATAAAGGAGATAAAGCCTCAAAAGTTCCGGCTCCGGCGGCCTTGTCCAATTGAGACTGAGCCAAGACGCCGGAATCAAAACCTGATTTTATTTCAGAAGACACCCCTTTTGAACTTGGAACGCGACTGAGAGTGGTGACAGGAAATACCTTGTTTTTTATGGCGTCAATATAGGTTTTCATGTCTCGAGTTTGCATCATTTGATAGCCGTTAACATTGCCGCCAGCGCCGGCCCCAAGAGGCATTATTTCGGCGCTTGTTTTGGCTAAAGTGTTATAAAGGCTGCGCTCTCTGTGGTTGGAGGACCAATGGTTCACACTCAAACGTGTTTGATGGTGTTTCGCCATAAAATTCACCCCCATCTCAAACATACTGGCTTTCATTTGTGTGTCTGCAGGAGGCGGTAATTTACCTTGCTCGACCATTTTGGCCATGGGTAAACCGTTCAACTCAATCAACTGATATAAATCCACACCCTGTGCGCCAGACTCTAAATAACCCTGTAAATCTTCTTCCCAAATCTCTAAGGTTTGATAAGGCAATCCGTACAATAAATCAAGCACGATGGGGGCGGCCTGGTAGGAAGAGAGCAATTGAATTTTCTTCATCACGTCTTCTTTTGTATCTTGTCGTTTTGCGCTTTTTCTGACCAAGGTATTAAAACTTTGAACGCCGAATGAAAAACGATTCACACCGGCCGTTAAGGCGGACTCAAATTGGTCTAATTCAAACCGGTTAACACGCCCTTCAAGGGTGATTTCGCAATCCGGGGTTAAAGGGAACAAGGCGCGAATATCAGAAACCAACGTATAAATTTGTTCGGCGCTCAAATCCGTCGGCGTCCCTCCTCCTATATACACGGCATGAAAGGGGGCGGATTGTGCCCATACCGTGGACGCCTTCCATCGCATTTCTTCGCGAAGCGCTTTTACATAATCATCCATTAAAGATGAACTTGAGGCGTATTGAAAAAAATGGCAATAGGTGCATCGAACCCGACAAAAAGGAACATGAAGATACAGGCATCGCGCTGAACCAACATGGGAGAAAATGGAGGGGGGTTTCGAGAGATCTTTTCTTCGAAAATAAATTTCAGAAGACGAAGCGTGGGCTTTTTGAAGAGAAGCCTGTATCGCATCTTCTTTGATCGTTTGCATCATCGCGCCTGCATGAGGACTTTTTTTACGTGTAAAAGCAAAGCGAAGAGGGTCTGGGGTTGAGCGTCCAACCAAGTCTTCATTGTTTACATCAAACTTCATTGTCTGACACCGCCTTTCATCAATCACAGTCCTAAATACAGCCCTGTTTCATCAAGTCACTTATCTTATTGTCCTTTAATGAGAATGCAAGTGATAATTGATATCATTTACATTTAGTGCATAATGACCCCATGAATTTATTGGTGGCAGGAAAAAAATGAGCGCCCGACGTTATCTCGTGTGTGCAGCGGTGTCTGTTGCCATGCACAGTCTTTTGGCTTTTTCAGCGGATCAAGAGCCTGCGCCATTTAGCCTAAAAACAGCACCAAAAAAGAGTGAGAGAGTGAGCATTGCGTTGATGTCAGCCCCTTCGAAAGCCACACCTTTAGAAGAAAATCAAAACCCAAAAGAGACGCAAACGCCCGTTTTGAAGGCGCCTGAAAAAACAGAAAAAGCCGCGGAGCCGCCTCAAAAACAGGCCACAAAACCCGCTTCAACAAAAGCAAAAGCGGTAGAAAAAGCGTCAAGCCAGCCTCTTTCTTCTCCAATAAAGCCTGCTGCGCCATTAACTACAAAACAAGCATCTGAAAAAAAACCGCCCGTGTTGAAAGCACCGACGAAAAAAAACAGCGAAAAAAAAGAACAAAACAACGTTAAAAAAGCCCAAAAAGAAACCAAAGTGCTCAATAAAAAGCCCACCGCGCGCCCCCAATCTAAAGACGCATCTTCTGTGAACCAAAAAGAAAGCGCGCCAATTCAAGTTGAAAAACCGGCATTTAAAGTCAAACCCAAGGCTCCAAAATACCCGCGTATTGCGAAACGTAAAAACATGGAAGGGACGGTGCTTATTGAGGTGTGGTTAGATGAAAAAGGAAATCAAATCAAGCATATCTTAATCAAAAGCTCGTCTTTTGCTCTTCTCGACAAAGCCGCAATGACGGCGGTCAAGCAATGGCATTTTAAAGGCCACACAGAAAACGGGGTGCCCAAAGCGCATCGCGTCAGAATTCCCGTTCTTTTTAAATTGGATGCGTCATGAATTTGCATTTTTTTACCTCTATTCACACCCAGCTTGGGATCATGACATGGCCGCTGACCTTGCTGTCTGCTCTGATGTTGATGCTGATCATTGAACGTTTTGTGTTCACCTTGCTCAACACGAATACCCGCAGTAAAGGCTTAGAAAAAGAGATTTACAGGGTGCCTTTAGACAATGAAACTGAAATAGAACATTACCTATCAACACACCAAAAAACGCGTAATACACTGGCTCAAGGGCTTTGTATGTTGATTCGTCACCGTGAATTCACAAAAGCAATGCGTGAAGAAGCGGTGAGTATTTGGCTTCAAAAAAAACGCCGTCAGTATACGTCCGGTCTCAAATTATTGAATGTAATAGGCGCACTCAGTCCATTGCTGGGGCTTTTAGGGACAGTGCTTGGATTGATTGAAATGTTCAAAGGATTGTCCACGGCGCAAGGGGGGGTCTCCCCTGCCGAACTGTCTCATGGACTGGGTTTGGCTATGTCGACAACGGCCGCCGGTCTTTTGATTGCGCTGCCTGCGATTGCGGTATCGCAATTAGGTAAACTCTGGGCTGATACTACCTTGGCCAAGATTGAATATGTGCTTAATCATTTTAATTTGCACCTTTCTGGACTGTCACCTTTAAGGGATAATCTGGTTTGTTGTGCAAAGAATCCGCCACCTTCATGCACGTCTTCTCCTTGCTCCTCCCGTGTCCATCAAGAGGGGATGAAAAAGACCTCACAAGTGATGGAAGGAGGCCTATGATCCGCTCTCAGTCTGAAAATGACAGTGAGGTGATGATCCCGGATCTGACCCCCTTGCTGGATATCATTTTTATTGTGATGGTCTTTTTGTTGTTAAGCGCGAACATTCAAGTTAAAACAATGGAAATTGACATTCCAAAATCCCGAGACGCCGCCACGCTTTCCTCTGTCGCGAAAGAAAGCCTCATGATCAATATTTTGCAAGGCACGCCCACCTGGGCCATTGAAGGGGATCCCATAAAAAGCTGGGATGAATTTACGTTCACCCTTTTAGACAAAATAAAAGCGCATCCGGACAGGGCCGTGCTTATCGGTGCGGATAAACAAGCCAGTGTTGAAAACATGCTTCACGTTTTGGCCTTTTTGCAAAAAAACAACATCAATGCGACCCACATTCAAATGGAAGAAAAATGAAATCAATTCTCAAGGCCATCTCCCTCGTTTTTTGTGTGCAGGTTAGTGCTGCATCCCATGTAGATGACGCCCGTATTATTAGCGCAGGTTCAAGTATCACAGAGTTGCTGTTTGCTCTTGAAGCGGATAAAAAGGTGATTGCGGTCGATCTGACGAGTCGCCATTATCTTGATAAACGCGAAATCCCCGTTTTAGGGTATCACCGTCAACTGGGCGCAGAAGGCTTGCTTGCGTTGAGTCCAACCCACCTTATTGGCTCTTCTGAAATGGGCCCAGACAGCACGCTGAACCTTTTAAAAACCGCAGGCGTGACGGTGAGAACATTAACAACAGGAGATACACTGGATGATTTCAATCAACGCATTGATGCTTTAGCCGCCATCACACAGACCCAAGAAAACGCGAAGACAATTAAAGCCGACGTCCTGGAAAAAATGGAAAAACTCAACACATCAAAGCTCAATCAATTACCGCAAGATAAAAAAGACAAGGTGCTGTTTATGATGATGTCTAACGGCCGTCCTATCACCCTTGCGGGCAATAAAACGACCATCAACACTGTGATAAATCTGTCTGGTGCTTTCAATCCTGCAGCAGCACAACTTGATAGTTTCAAAGCTTTTTCGACAGAAGCGCTTGTCGCAATGCAACCGGATTACATTTTGATAGCCCAAAGAACCTTTGATGAGCTAAATGGCATAGAAGGGATTTTAAAGCAGCACCCTTTATTAAAAACAACACCCGCGGTGAAAAACAACAGGGTTATTCCCATTGCAGGTCACGCTATTTTGGGGGGCTTTGGTCTTGCGAGCCTCGCGCTCGCTGAGCGCTTGAACGAAACATTTTTGCTTGATAAAGCGTCTCATTCAGAAAATCAACAATCAAAAAACAGGATAACCCTGCTTGATGCACGAGACGCAAAATGAACCGCGTGATGGCACATCGTTTACCCCTTTCATGGCTCATGGCCTTTTCTTGTGTCTTGCTCTTGGGGGCGCTGATAAGCTCGATAAGCTTGGGTGCCATGCCTATTACATTCAGCGACAGTTTTATTGCTTTATTGCCGATAAAATCTGAAATACCTGAATATGTCTCTGTGATCATTCAACAAGTTCGCCTTCCTCGCACCTTGCTGGCCATCGCCATTGGCGGCATTCTGGCCTTGTGCGGCGCGGTGATGCAAGGTTTGTTTCGAAATTCATTGGCAGATCCTGGGATCATTGGCGTTTCGGCAGGGGCCTCTTTAGGGGCGGCTATCGCGATTGTTGTTTTTGGCAGTGTTCTTGAACACACCGCGTTTCTTCTTTTTGGCACGGTTCCTTTGTTTTCCTTTTTAGGTGGCGCGTTGGCCACCTTTGCCGTGTATTACATGGGAACAAGTCGAAACGGAACCTCCGTCAACATCATGTTGCTGGCCGGCGTGGCCCTTGGATCTATTGCGGGGGCAGGAATGGGATTGCTGAATTATTTCGCAGATGATGAAGCATTGCGTAGCTTGTCTTTATGGACCATGGGCTCTTTGGCGGGTGCTTCATGGGAAGCCCTCGCTTTGGCTTACAGCACACTCATTTTTCTGGCTTGTGCTTTTCAGTTTTATGCAAAGCCACTTAATGCACTGCTTCTGGGCGAATCAGAAGCGCGCCACTTGGGCGTCAATGTACAAAAACTAAAACGAAATCTTATTTTATTGACAGCCGCAGGGGTGGGTGTCACGGTCGCCCTGTCTGGGATCATTGGTTTTATCGGTTTGGTTGTTCCCCATATCGGACGCATGTTATCCGGTCCAGATCACCGCCGTTTACTTCCTCTTTCTTGGGTGTTAGGGAGTTTGCTTTTATTGATTTCTGATATGGTGGCGCGCACTGTGGTGAGCCCTCTTGAGCTTCCAGTGGGGATCATTACAGCCATTATTGGGGCGCCCTTTTTTTTAGGATTATTATTAAAACAAAGAGGACGCTTGGCTTAAATGAGCATTGAAATACGAAATGCCAGCTTAACCCTTGGCAATAAACACTTGCTGAACAATGTCAGCCTTGATTTTAATCCCAAAGAAATGACCATTTTGCTCGGCCCGAATGGCACAGGAAAAAGCAGCCTGCTCAAGCTCCTCAGTCGAGAATGGAAAACCGAAGGGGCGCTGTCTTTTTACGGCAAGCCCTCATCGCACTGGCGTGATGACCTCCTCGCAAAATCAATGGGGGTGTTACCGCAATACAGCAGCTTGTCTTTTGCATTTACCGTCCGAGAGGTTGTTGAGCTTGGGGGGCTTACCTTGGCGTTGTCTCAAAAAGAAATCACGGAAATTGCAGAAGAAAAAATGCAAGATACCGATGTTTTGCACCTGGTTGAGCGCCCCTACCCAACGCTGTCTGGAGGAGAAAAGCAACGGGTGCATTTTGCTCGTGTTCTCACGCAGATAGCCGCCTCCCCTCGTCCTCCTATTTTATTGCTTGATGAACCTACGTCTGCTCTTGATATTCGTCATCAACACCACACACTTCAAGTGGCAAAACAGCTCGCCTATCAGGGTGCAACGGTGATTGCTGTCGTCCATGACTTAAATCTTGCAGCGCGATATGCTGACCGTATTCTCATGCTTCATTCTGGCGCGATCATCGCAGATGGATCCCCTTTAAAGGTGTTAACATCAAAAAATATTGAAGATGTGTACGGTTGGCCTGTTGAGATATTGATGCACCCTTTATATCAATATCCCGTTATTTTGTCGTGAGAAGGGGCTTATTTAAATGATCCAGGAAAGAGGCATTGACCAATGAAATAAGGTGAAATTAACGGCATAATAATAGATACGCACTCAGTTACTGCTATTTGTTCATAGAGAAACTTCTCGATTCATCAATGAATCTAATGTGAATGGATGTCAATAATGAAACCGATTTCAAGTATTCTGAATGTGTTAAGGGGTTCGTCTGGATCATTTCAAATCAGCAGGCGAGCAGAAAACTCTGTATTCCTAAATTCCTTCGTGCGACAAGCTGCCCCTGAGAATCAAGCCCCTCAAACTCAAGAGTACAATTCAGCTCCCCAAAAGGAGCCTTCCACCTCTCACGTGGACTCTGCGCCTCACAGCACTCTGAGCTTTTTTTCTTCGTTCTGTAATAAACCGAATATCCCAATTGCGTCTGTGCTCATTAAATCAGAAGGCCGTAAGGCTACAGACGAGAAAGGTATTATTGAGAGTAAGCTTGAGGAATTAAAGCAACACCTGACTTCTTTTTCCACCAATATGGATCGATACAATGTCGATGCCTTCTTTGTATTCGTAGAAAGTTCTTTTAATGAGATTTTAGGGGAAATACCCAGCACGATCGCTAAAAAATTAGAGAATGAAACTATTTTCAATTCATTAGAAAAATCATATACCGATCATTTTGGTTTTCGAATTTCAAAGAATCTAGACCAATTAATTCAAGGTAAACTCGCTGAAGCAGAAAAAACTGGAGAGGCTCAGCGTAAAGCACTCTCGAATTTTATAAATGAAAAAAATGAAGACGGCGTTAAACAAAAGACATTGCTACTAAGAGAGATCGCAGAAACATTATCAAAAGAAGAAACCTCTATTGAGGCTCTAGATAAGATGCACGAAGGCTGGGTTCAAAGCGCTTTACAACGTGCCATCATGTCCGAACTGGACCTTGATATACTTCAAAAGAAAGGGCACGCAGAAGGGTTACTTTTTAAATCATTAAGGAAAAACGCCCTCCCAGACCAAGATAATCAAAAAGAACAACTCAAAAACACCCTCGATCAGATTCAAAAAAAGATCGACACTACATTCGATGATGAGCTTTATAAAGCGCTCCGTAATTTTGAACAGGTTAATTCAACAAGCATCATTTATACCAAAGATCAGCAGCTCATTGACCATAGCTTTGCAAACAAAACGGCTGAAGATGCATTGAAGAAATTGAATCAAAAGTTTCTAGATAAGCACTCCTTAGATGCGGTCGTGGACGTTCACTCTAAGCGAGATACAGATGAAAGCGCAGAAACACAAAACCAGTTTTTGTTTGAAACTCCCGATTCAGGGGATGAAAGTGACACCGATAGCGATATTATTGAACCTGAAAAGAATAAAACGACAAATCCATTATTAACATTTATCAAAAGAGATGTCCAACCTCAAGAGCCATTAGACCCTTCAAAACAAACCTCTTCAGGGCGAATTAAATTCGATAAAAGCGATTCGCAAGAAGGCAGCGATGTTTAGATAATACAAATCTCACAAAGAATGATCGGCAGTTGAGTTTTCTTTTGAATAAAAAATTACCACTGCAGATATTCGACGAGTTTTGATTCCCCCACCCCCTTAAAAGCCCCTATGTATATAGTGCTTTTAAGAAAAAAGGGATACGTCTTGATTTTTTTGATTTCTGTTCAGGGTTAAACATTACCTAAATTATCATATAATACAGGACCTTGGGCTTCTTGAGTGTCTTGTGTGTCTTGTGTTGGCTCAGAAGCTAATGGCGTGAAGTTAATGTTCATGTAGATGGGTTTTGTTCGTGGAGCAGGATCCGTTGGCTCAGATGGGGCTTCAGGCGCTTTTGGGTCAATCCGCAGCTCACTGCTGCTCGTCGCAACATCGAAGTTAATCCTGCAGGAAGGAGGCTGAACGGGTTCAGATTGTCCACTTGGGGTATTGTCTACGTGCGGTTCAGGATCCACAGAAGTACCTTCAGCGCAGTCGACAGACGTCCCCTCCGCGCAATTTGCAGAAGCCCCCTCAGAAGAAGACGGGCCTTTCGTTATTTCAGTATGAAGTTGCCTAATGCAAATAAAACAGTCATTTATTTTTTGTACCACCGTCTCTTTTTCTTGCGGGGAGCCATGCTCAAAATGATTTTCAAGGGCCTCGGACGCTTTCGTTCCAAATTGCGAAAATTTAAGGTTGCCCCTATTAGAACCCAAAGGAATCTCTTTATTAAGAATTTCCAGGGCTTGTTGTGGAGCTGAGTTTAATGTCGGATCCGATAAGCTTGATAATCCTTGCAAGTTCGTTACTGCTCTTCTTATATTACCATTGCCTTCTGACCATTTTTCATGATTTTCTTTGAAATCTTGAGGCGATTTAATTTTAAAGTCTTTTACTGCGTCCATCCCTTGGATTGCGCATTCCAAGACAACTTTTTTAATATCAAGAGGCCCCCCAGGTTGAGCTGCAGGGGCTTTCTCAGATACCAAATTGAGTTCTGCTCCATCCAGCATTTTCTTTAATTTAGTCATTAAGTAACTCTCAGTGTTTTTATCGATTCCGCCTTGTAAATATTCATTATCAACGGAAGAAGGTGACCTGTATTCTTTTATTGCTTGTTGTATTATTTTGCTTTGTCGCAGCCCTAATTTATCGTTTAGTGCTTTAAGATTGAGGGTACACACTCCGCTTGATTCGTTTTTTATTAAGCATGAATTAAATGCGGATTTTACTTTTTCCATTTCACCACCATTTAAAGTTGGCGTCATATTTAAGGTGCATTTCATTTCGAGAAATGCCCTTCTAAAGGGACTTAAAGCTGTGATATGTTTTATAGGGGACATTGTTTATTTTCCTGTCTATTCTTTACTTATACAAATTTAACAGTATAAAAAGTCAACCTCACGTGATTTATAATGAAAATATATTTCTTATAACTTAAAGACAGCTCATTGCTTTCTATGCTGCCTACTTATTTAGGCTTATTATGTTTTTATATCGTTATTTAAAATGAGAAAGAAAAAAGGGATCAACTTTAATTACTTCATCTTTTCTAACAACCCCCCTTTTTTTATCATAAATTAAACTTCATTTAATTCAGGGGGCTGTTTTAAGCCTGACAATAAAATCTTCCTAAGTGATTGATTATTATTGCGGATTCACATTCTCTGTTTCTTTCGTTACGCATATTTTCATTATACCCGTCGCTTTTGAAGTTGCATGGGTTACCTACGCACATCACAGCCTCCATTGATGCTCATGGGCTTTGCTTGCCGTAGGTTATACTTCATTATTTTTTCGAGCCGCTTTGCTATTGAAACTCCTGACCTTTTTGGGTGAATATACCCGTCTTAAATCTCAGTTATCACGCTGATGTTATTTATAAAATAGTTATTTTTTGAAATGGATTTTTTATCAATTTAAATTGGATTAGTAGTACCTGTCTCTTAGTCACATCTCAAACTAAAACGCCAAAAATCATTGGATCTCATTCTATTCATTTACAAAGTCGAACCCTTCCAAAGGAATACATTTCTTTAGTAAATGCGTATTTAATAAAGAGGCGCTGATATCCCCTCAATTAAACGGTTCTCTTTTGCTACAAGTGAAATTTTGGTCAATAAACAAGCCGTTCGAGCAATAATTAGTCAGAACTAGATTCGAAAAAATCTGACTAAGATACAGGCTCTATATCGCTAAGATCACCCGGACTCTCTTTGGCTGTCTCTTAGTCACATCTCAAACTAAAACTCCGAAAATCATTGGATCTCATTCTATTCATTCACAAAGCTGAACGCTTTTATAGAAATACATTCCCTTGATAAATATACATTTAATAAAGAGGCGCTGATATCCCCTCAATTAAACGGATCTCTTTTGCTACAAGTGAAATTTTGATTAATAAGCAAGCCATTCGGACGATAATTAGCCAGAATTAGATTCGAAAAGATGTGACTAAGATACAGCGTTTATACCGATAGCCAAAGGTATTGAAAGGAAGTCATGAAGAAGGTGAGTGGATGCGTAAAAATCTATTTCTCTTATTGTCCTACAAAGATGAATTAAAAAAATATGACGCTTTCGAAAAGTTA
>CAMRDW010000057.1 GCA_947041315.1 uncultured Enterovibrio sp. | reverse complement strand
CCACCCGCAAAGGGAGGCAGATAAATAGTGCTTTACAGAGGGGGGCCTCACTGTTCTAATCCTCAAGATTATTGCTTGAGCATCTCTTTATGAAATACAGATTTGCTCCTGCCCTTTCGGTTTACACCGACCGTTTCAGAACCACATTTACGTAACGTAAAAAAAGTGAGGGACACATGCTAAAGATACAAAACTATCTAACCCGTATAATGAACCTCAGTTTGATCTTTCAAATCATATTTGCGATCATCGCCGGAATCCTTTTCTCTCTCATTTCGCCTGAAAACGCCTTGGCTTTCGGGTTTTTAGGGGATCTTTTTGTCAGCGCTTTAAAAGCGGTGGCCCCTATTTTGGTTTTCGTGCTTGTGGCCGCTTCCATCGCCAACCAAGTTAGAGGGCAACACAGCCACCTTCGCCCCATTGTCTTCCTTTATTTAATAGGCACCTTTTCCGCTTCGGTTACCGCCGTCAGCATGAGCTTTTTATTCCCCACCGAATTAACCTTGGTGGTTTCACAAGAGCCCATCAATCCACCCAATGGCATTTTCGAGGTGATATCAAGCCTGATGAAAAGCATCGTGGACAACCCGATTCATGCCCTCATGAACGGTAATTTTATCGGGATCCTCACCTGGGCAATTGGCCTTGGGCTGGCGCTGCATCATGCTTCTGATACAACAAAAACCGTCTTCAAAGACATTGCGGAAGGCGTTTCGTGTATTGTCCGCTTTATCATACGTTTGGCCCCTATCGGTATTTTTGGCTTGGTCGCACAAACTTTTTCACAAACCGGATTTGAAGCCTTGCTTTCTTATGCGCACTTGCTGGGCGTTTTACTCTTGAGCATGGCGGTGATAGCCCTTCTCATCAATCCTTTGATTGTCTTTTTGAAAACCAAAGAAAACCCTTATCCCCTTGTGTTTCTTTGTCTCAAAGAAAGCGGGATCACGGCCTTTTTTACAAGAAGCTCTGCAGCCAACATTCCCATCAACATGCAATTGTGCCAAAAATTGAATTTGGACAAAAACACTTATTCGGTGTCCATTCCTTTGGGAGCCACCATTAACATGTCAGGCGCGGCCATCACCATCACGGTCTTAACGCTTTCTGCGGTACACACCTTAGGCATTGACGTGGATCTTGGCACCGCCCTTTTATTGAGTGTTGTGGCCGCCGTTTCTGCCTGTGGTGCATCAGGCGTTGCAGGGGGGTCTTTATTGCTCATTCCCCTCGCTTGTGATTTATTTGGGGTGCCCAATGACGTTGCCATGCAAGTTGTGGCAGCAGGATTCATCATCGGCGTGATCCAAGACTCAGCAGAAACCGCCCTGAACAGCTCCACCGATGTTCTGTTCACGGCCGCGGCGTGCCGAAAACAAGCGCGTCTTGCTCTGCAAAACATCAAAACGCCCTAAGCCCGACGTTTTGCCTTTTTTGTCTTTCCAAGCGTCAAGCTGACCGTAAAAAAGAAAAGCCCCAGAGCATCGCGCTTGTTCGGGGCTTTTCTCATTTACAGCAAAGACACAAGATCAGATCATTGGGAGATAGCGCGTTTTCTGCATTCAAAATCAATTCACTCTGTTTATATGAGCGGTGATTTTTTTTCACTTTATAAATCTCTTTTTTGGCACGATCTCTTGTCATTTTTTCATAAAGAACGACTTTTTTATGCCAAATTGTCCCTCAATGTCTAGACGTCACAGGCATTCCATGCCAATAATACGCGCGGCATAAAATCCTATTTTTTACAGAAGGCATCGGTCTCTCTCCGGCATATTTTTACAACAAAAACGGGCTTTTTTACACCGAAAAACCGTTTTTCACTCATGCATGGCGCGCGATCCCCCATCAAAACCCTGCGTTTTATTCCATAAAAGATCAAAAAACATAAGGACTGTGAAACCCTATAAACGAAAACAAAACCAACAAAATAACACTGAAATAACACCAAAATAACACAAAATGCAAAACGGCATTTGAAAATAGACCCAAGAGACTTGAAGTTGCGCACCTGCACCAAGCGAATGAACCCCCTGAGCATCGATGGACTCTGTGATTGGGCGAAACGAGTGTGCTCAACACCCACGCAGCGTCAAAGGCAAGGGGCATCAAACCGCCACAGCAAAAATGCGTTGCTTTGTTTTTTTGGGGCCTCAGTGCCACTTTTTTAATCAAAATAAATTCAATTTAAACATGAGGAGCTATACCCAAAACACTTGACGTTGTGCGCCTGCGCCAAGCAAATGAACCCCCTGAGCATGGATAGACTCTGTGATGGGGCAAATGAGCGTCGCCAACACCCAGGCTGCGTCAAAAGACGGGTATATACAAAGGAATGAAAATCCTCAACGGCTTAAATGAATTAACTCTCAGCTTTTTAAAACAACACAATTTTTCTTGGAGAAGAATGTGAAAAACACGGTTATTACATCCCCATTCGCGCCTTTCAAACCCAAACAATTGACAGTCAGCGTAATGCTGTCATTGTTCCTACTGACAGGCTGTGGAAATGAAAAAGAACAGGCAACAGAAGCCCCCTTGTCTGACAAACGGGCACTCATTGAGGTCGCAGATGCACAAGTCACAGACACCTTAAGCTTTAATGGTGTCGTTCGCGCTGCAAAACGGGCCGATTTAACCTTTCGTATCAACGGCCGTTTAACCAACATTTACGTGAAAGAAGGGGATGAGGTTAAAGAGGGGGATTTGCTGGCCAGCTTGGACTCCCGTGATGCAAAAAGCGTATTGCAATCCGCCGAGCTCGCACTCAAAAATGCTCAAATTGAATACGAACGCGCTCGCGTGATCTTTAAAAAAACCCAAGCCATTTCAAAAAGTGATTTAGACGCCATCACAACACGTTTTAATCTGGCTAAAAACCGTGCAGAAGAAGCCAAACGCCAATTAGAATACACCCAACTCAAAGCCCCCTTTAATGGGATCATTGGCCGTAAATTTGTGGACAACCATGTCCAAATTCAAGCCAATTCTTCCGTTTTAACCCTGCATGATTTAAGCGATCTTGAAGTGGTCATCAATGTGCCGCACCAAGTTGTCCTCTCTGGCGAAAGCAGCACAAAAGCCACCGCGACCTTGAGCGCCATCCCAGGCCAAGAATTTCCTCTTGAACTTCGAACCTTTGCATCCCAGCCGGACTCCTCGTCCCAAACCTACCCTGTGGCCCTCGGTTTTTACGATTTAAAAGGCTTTCGCGTCTTACCTGGAATGAGCGTTAAAGTGGTCCCTATCACTGAAAGTTCAAGAACATCCACGATTACACTCCCCCTTTCCGCTTTGGTGCCTGACAACCAAGGAAAACAATTTATTTGGATTGTTGATGATGCGAATACCACCAGCAAGCGCTATGTCGATGTTGGGAAATTAAGTAAAAATCGCGTTGCGATAAAAGACAATCTTTATCATGGCGAACGCGTCATCATTGCTGGCGTCTCCAGTGTAAAAGAAGGCATGACCGTGCGCCCTTATACCGATGACAGTGCTGCAGGAGTGCAATAATGGATCTTGCGCGTATCAGCATCGCTAAACGAACCAGTGTCTGGGTGTTTATCGCCCTCATTCTGATTGGCGGTTACATCAGTTACTTGAAACTGGGCCGTTTTGAAGATCCTGAGTTTGTGATCCGCCAAGCGGTGATCAACACCCCCTATTCGGGGGCCACCTCCCAAGAAGTCTCTGACGAAATCACCGATGTCATTGAAGGGGCCGTCCAGTCTTTGCAAGAACTCAAGGAAGTGAAATCGATTTCCATGCAAGGGATGTCCGAGGTCACCGTCGAGATCAAGCTGGAGTTTTCTAAAAGCACCGCGGATTTACAACAAGTTTGGGATAAACTTCGCCGGAAAATAACCGATGCACAGCGCCAACTTCCCCCAGGAGCAGGCCCGTCCATCGTCAACGATGATTTTTCTGATGTGTACGCCCTTTTCTTTGCCGTCACGGGCGAAGGGTTTTCAGATAAACAGCTTCAAGACTATGTGGACACCTTAAGGCGTGAACTGGTACTGGTGCCAGGTGTTGCAAAAACGGCCACGCTGGCTGAGCAACAAGAGTCCATTTTTATCGAGATTTCAAGTGGACGTCTTGCACAATTTGGGGTCTCAGCACACGAGATTTTCCAAGTTCTACAACAACAAAATCTGGTGACGGTGACAGGCAGCATAGAAACCGACACCATGCGCATTCCTGTGATCCCTAAATCAAACGTTGACTCTTTTGAAGATTTTAAAAACCTTCAATTGGCGATAGGGAAAAACAACACCGTCTTGCGTCTAAAAGACATCGCCACCATCACGCGCGGATACAAAGAGCCCGCTTCGATGTTGATGCGTTATAACGGTGAACGCGCCATCGGTTTTGGGATCTCAAACGTGACGGCAGGGAACGTGGTTGAGATGGGGGATTTGGTTAAAGCGCGCCTGCGTGAGCTTGAAAAAGACCGTCCTTTAGGCATTGAACTTCACGTTATTTCAATGCAATCTGACTCAGTCAAAGCCTCGGTCAGCAATTTTATCGATAACCTGATTGCCGCTGTTGTCATTGTCTTTCTCGTTTTGCTTTTCTTTATGGGGTTACGCTCTGGCCTGATTATCGGTTTTGTGCTTTTACTGACCGTGGCAGGCACCCTTTGCATTATGTTGATTGAAGACATTGCCATGCAACGTATTTCCCTTGGGGCGCTCATTATTGCCCTTGGAATGTTGGTGGACAATGCCATTGTGGTCACAGACGGCATTTTGGTGCGTTTGCAAAAGAACCCAAACGAAGACAGGGTCGCCCTTGTTTCTGACGTAGTGAAAGCCACGCAATGGCCTCTTTTAGGCGGCACCTTGGTCGGCATTTTTGCTTTTAGCGCCATTGGGTTGTCTCCCTCTGACATGGGTGAATATGCAGGCTCACTGTTTTGGGTCATTCTTTATTCCATGATTTTAAGCTGGGTTTTTGCGGTCACCGTGACCCCCATGCTTTGCGCTGATTTTTTGAAAGTCTCTCCAAAAGCAAACACAAAGCCAGGACGCCTTTTCATGGCGTATAAAGGCTTCTTAAAATGGGTATTAAGACATAAAGGCATCAGTTGCAGCTTCTTGTTTTTAACCCTGGCCTTGGCAATTTGGGGCACCGCGTTCATTCCGCCTGGTTTTATGCCTGAATCTCAACGTGCTCAATTTGTGGTGGATGTCTACCTTCCTCAAGGATCGGACATTAAACGCACAGAAAAGATCATTGCAGAGATTGAAAAAGACATAAAAATCAAAGACGGGATCACCGACATCACCAGCTTTATTGGTGGGGGCGGTTTGCGCTTTATGTTGACCTACGCACCCGAAGCGCGCAATCCAAGTTACGGTCAATTGCTGATTGACATTGACGATTACAAAAACATTGCCCCCCTCATCACGACCCTGCAACAAGAGCTTGATTTGAAGTACCCGGATGCCTCCATCAAGGTCTGGAAATTCATGTTAGGCCGTGGGGGCGGTAAAAAAATTGAAGCCGGTTTTAAAGGCCCTGACAGCAAAGTCTTACGGGTGCTGGCTGAAGAGGCAAAAACCATCATGCTCAATGATCCCAATTTGATTGCAGTGCAAGACAATTGGCGTCAACAAGTGCCTGTTCTAACTCCTGAGTATTCCTCAGAACAAGCGCAGCGCTATCACTTAACCATGCCTGAAATCAACAAAGCCATTGCACAAACCTTGTCAGGGCAACACGTTGGCACCTTCAGAGAAGGAGACAATTTAGTCCCTATCGTCGTGCGCGCCCCACTCGATGAACGAAATCATGAACGGGCCATTGAGAACACAGAAGTCTTCAGCCCAAGCTTGAATAAATCAATTCAAGTGAGTCAACTGATTGAAAGGGTGAATGTGAATTACCAAGATGCGATTTTACGTCGAATAGACAGAATGCCGACCATCTTGGTGCAAGCCGACCCCGCACCTGGCGTTTTAACGGCGGACGCTTTTGATGCGCTGCGCGATAAAATCGAAGCCATCGACTTGCCCACGGGCTATGAGATGATTTGGTATGGTGAATACAAAGCGTCGAAAGAAGCCAACGAAGGATTAGCCATTTCAGCGCCTTATGGTTTTGCCGCCATGATTTTGTCTGTTATTTTCATGTTTAATGCCTTAAGACAACCCTTGGTGATTTGGATGACGGCCCCTTTTGCCCTTGTCGGGGTCACTGTGGGACTGGTGCTTTTCCAAACGCCTTTTGAATTTATGGCGATCCTTGGCTTTTTGAGTTTGATTGGGATGATGGTGAAAAATGCCATTGTCTTGGTCGATGAAGCTGATTTGGAAATTAAAAATGGGAAAACACTGAACAATGCCATCATTGATGCCTCACTCAGTCGTGCGCGTCCCGTTCTATTGGGGGCCTTTACCACGATTTTAGGGGTCGCCCCGCTTTTGATAGATCCTTTCTTCAAAAGCATGGCCGTCACCATTATGTTTGGTTTGTTGTTCGCCACCGTGTTGACCTTGGTGGTGATCCCCTTGTTTTACGCCATCTCGATGCCGAACAAAAATAAAATAATAACCAACAAATAACGCTGTTTTGTCAGCTCGTTCAAAAGCCTCGAACCCCTTGTTCGGGGCTTTTTTTTACCGGGCATTTTCCGTGTTTATCGCGACGAATTGAACGAGACCCCATCTTTCAAGGTGACAGGCATTAAAAAGAGGGACATTGAAGAAAAAGGTTTAAAAAAATCAATCCCCTATCGATTGATTTTTTCTTGCATTTTTAAAGACATACTTCGTGCCATCATACACCAAGGTGGAAAGGAGTCTTCTGCAATTGGCTTTTCCTGGTTCATCAAAAATCATGCCGTATATTTGGCGGCCGCGTTTTTTTCGGCCGTTTTTAATCGCACCGCTGAGGGCATAAATGTCCTCTGTCGTCGTATTTGAGACTTCTAAAACAATTTTTTGAGCCACTTCAAAAACAGGCGAGATAGCATCATAAGTAAAACCACACCCCCCAGCAGAGACGTCCGTAAGGAGCACGTTTAATTTACGCGCTGAAAGTTGTATGTCTCCCGATAATTGCAATTCATAGCGGAGTTCATTGCGAAGCAAGGCCAATTTTGCTTCTTGTGGTACGGAAAGCACAAGCACTTGCACTGGACGAATAATCACATGTTCAATGCGGCTTCTAAAACGCACCAAGGTGCCTTCCGCCTGCTCAGAAATGCCCTCAATGTCCACATTAAATCCATCAACAAAAAATTCTTCGTATTCAATCTTTGATATTTTTGGAAGGGTAAAATAGATATGTTGTTGATCATCAAAACCGATAAAGTTGGACTTAAAATTAAATCGACGCCCTAAGGGGGTTACGACTTCCATCGAAGCGGCTGTACCATGTTGTATGAAATCCATGGCCTGTTGCCCCATGACAACACGCTCTTTTGTTTTTGTTTTCGTCGAGGGCTTTTTGGTGGATGTCGATTGCGTATTCATTCAATGTCCTTATCAAAATTCAAATCCTCTCTTTAAGAAAGCATCTGAATCATCATTCAAATAAAAATGAGAGGGAAAAAGGAGGAGGGAAGATCCCGGTTGGACTCGGAGCCCATTTCATACAAAATCACGTCCTCATTGAGATCCTTTCAATCATGCTGCGGACAGACACCGCCCCCAATAAAGCCCTATCAACGTCAATGTTTGATCCTTTTTTCAGGTTACATCAGGCATCATATCTTTACAGAACAGTTATAAAAACAACGCATTATCAGCAATTCCCATTTTATTGCGTGCCATTTCCTCTGCCAGATGTCGGGTTTCACGATGGATTAAAATAAACAAAAAAATGATGCACCATTGAAAAGCAAACCTTTTAATTATTTGAAAACCGAAGAAAAAGAGCAAAACACAAAAAAGAAATAAATTTCAATAAAGATACAATTGTTTTAATGTTGATACAGTTTAGCGTCAACGTCAAATAGAGGACGTTTATTTGCTTCTTTTCAAAAAAAACCTTTCTACTCAAGAGCGTTGAAGACTCCGCTCCTCTCCAAACGAATGAAATCCTTTCGCTCAAGATCAAAAATGGCGCAGGTTAAACGAGTGCAGCCCCCCCTCAGAACATCAAAGACGACACAAAGAAGAGGCAGGCATACAGCCCGTCTTAAAAGAGTGCTCTATCAATGCAAACCAGAAAACTTTAAACTGGTATTTATTAAGCACCCTCTTTAATACAAGGCATTTCAGTGAAAACATCCGCATCATTTAGCACCCTCATTTGGTTTGCAGGTTTAAGCATGTTGGGCTTTTTAGCAACGGATATGTATCTTCCTGCTTTTGAAAGCATTCGAAGTGAATTGCAAACCTCTGAGTCCATGATTGGCTTAACCTTGACTGTTTTTTTACTGGGAATGGCCATAGGACAGCTTGTTTTTGGTCCTCTTTCTGACAAAATGGGCCGCATTCCCGTTTTAATTTCTGGTCTTGTCCTTTTCTTGATTGGAACCACCCTGTGTTATTTTTCACAAAACATTGAAACTCTGCTTATCGCACGGTTTATTCAAGCACTTGGTGCATGCAGCGCAACGGTCATTTGGCAAGCGGTGGTCATTGATCGCTATGAAGGCAAAGCGGCGCAGCGTTTGTTCGCAAGCATTATGCCATTGGTCGCCCTTTCTCCTGCCATCGCCCCTTTACTCGGTGCCGGAATCGAAAGCCTTTGGGGATGGCGCGCGATTTTCATTTCGCTGATTGTATTTGGCCTTCTTTTAATTGTTTTCACATCCAAAGAAACCGAAAGCGCACCAAAAATCCAATCCAATGCGCCCTTTTTACCCCGTCTTTTCAGTGATTATAAAGATCTCTTAAGCTCAAAAGTCTTCTTTGCAAATATGCTTATTTTTTCAGGATGTTCTACCGCTTTTTTTGCTTGGTTGACCGGTTCGCCATTTATCATGAGCAACATGGGCTACACAGGTGCTGATATTGGACTGAGTTTTGTGCCTCAAACCATCGCCTTTCTCATAGGAGGGTACGGTTGTCGTTTTCTGTTAAATAAACTCCCCCCTTCTACTTTAATCACAGCGTTTGTTTGCTTGTTTATCCTCAGCGCATCCAGCATCTTTTATCTTTGTTTTCAAAACACATTCACCACAATTTGGCCTCCTTTGATCCCATTTTGTTTTTTAGCCGTCGCCAATGGCGGGCTTTATCCTCTGGTGATTAACCGCGCCTTGTCCCCTTTCAAGCATTGCAGCGCCACCGCGGCGGGACTTTTAAATTTCTTACAAACAAGCCTTTGTTTTGTTGCAAGCGGGGTCGTCTCTCATTATTTGTCTTACGGTTTGGTGAGCGTTTCAAGCGTGATCTTTGTCTCGGCAGGCGCGGTCAGCGTTGGCTTTTTATTAGGACGTACGACAGAAAGCGCACCATTGCAGGTGCAAGAAGAAAACCCCACCACTTAAAAGCCGCTTTTAAGCCAATAAAAACGCCGACGAGGTAATAAAAACCACGTCGGCGTTTTTGTGTTTTGCCCTCTTCAAGACATGAAGATTACAAATGATCTCCGTTGCGCAAAGCCTCAATGCGCTTATCCAAAGGAGGATGAGACATAAAAAACTCACTCAATGTTTTCTTTCCATTGATCCCAAAGGCCATCATGGAACCTTCTAAATGACTTTCTTGGCTGACTTTCAAGCGTTCAAGTGCCGCGATCATTTTCTCTTTGCCCACCAATTTTGCAGAGCCTGCATCGGCTTTAAATTCGCGATGACGACTGAACCACATGGTTAAGGTGCTCGCCAAAATACCAAATACAATTTCAAGCACTGTCGAAACAATAAAATAGGTGATAACGCTGCCGCCGCCTTCCCCTTCTTCTTCATTGCCGCCGCTGATGGCCCCTGCGATCATTCTCGAAATATAAATAACAAAGGTGTTTACCACACCTTGCATCAAGGCCATGGTCACCATATCGCCATTGGCAACATGGCTAATTTCATGCGCAAGCACCGCTTCAGCTTCATCTCTTGTCATGTTGTCCAGCAAACCGCTTGAAACCGCGACAAGGGCGTCATTTCGTTTTGCCCCTGTTGCAAATGCGTTGATGTCATCTGAGTGATAAATTGCCACTGTCGGCATGCCGATGCCTGCCTGCTGCGCTTGACGGCTGACGGTGTTCATTAGCCAATGTTCGGTTTCATTGCGTGGATGTTCAATGGCTTCTCCCCCAACGGATCGCAAAGCGATTGATTTTGACATCAAAAGTGAAACAAGCGATCCACCAAAACCAAACAAGGCCGCCATGACCAAGATCCCAGAAGAACCGCGTGGGTCCATCCCTGTTACAGAGTAAATAATATTTAAAACAATGCTGAACACGATCATTACAGCAAGGTTTGTCAACAAAAATAAGGCTATACGTTTCATTTTCCGGTTGCTCTCCTGATGAGTATTATACCTTTCGCCTTTGAAGCCGTGAACGTGTGGGCTGTACCCGTTTGCCATCTAGACACCACTTCAAGTCTCTTGGATAGAGGCTATTGCACAGATAGTAGAGTCAAACTTTTCAAAATCAAGCCTTCCTTTCTTTATTCCTCCTCAATAATTTATGCCTCTTCTATTTAGGGCATTTGATCTCCCTCGCAAAACGGCGAAATGGAGAAAATGGAGCGCCGCTCAAAAATCAATCGTTAATAGAAAAGATGCTTATAAATTAGACACATTGCGCACAAAAAAAAGTCGAAAAAAAGGCAAGTAAAAAAGGTTAGACTTTGGTCGTGTTGTTATTTCGATTGAGAATGAATAAAGTACTAACAATATTAATCACCGCGCTGCTAAGCGAAAATTGTATGCAATTTCAAGGAGAGAAAGACATGGCAAACAAAGAAAATTATCGTGTTGCAATTGATATCTTTTGTTGCCACTTAGGGATGAGTTTTGATGAAGCCTGTGCTGAATTAGGCCTCACATATGAACACCTTCAAAACCAGCATACGGATTGTACAAGCTCATCCATCGAATTCTTAACCGACAATAAAAAATAAATCATTAAAAAAAAGGTATAAACAAAAAAAGCCTGATTATTTCAGGCTTTTTTTTCAATATATCCGTCGCTTTTAAAACGGTCTCGATGTTGGTAAGGCTCGCGGCGCCCAATCACAGAACCCATCAATGCTAAGAAACTTCACAGCTCAAAAGCTTCACTCGCGTGGCGCAGGCGCGCATCTTCAATGATCTTGGGTATAAAAAACGAATCAAAGATTAAAAATCAATTTGAAGATAAAGGGTATTGTAATTGCTTCCCCCTTTGATGCGAGCAAACTGACTTGATTTTTCAAAAATAGCCGAACGGTGATGCACAGAATAACCCAACCAGGCTCTGTCCAAACTTTTCATTCCCAATAAATCCCCTAAATTCACATCAAGTGAAACATCCACATAATTCAACAATTGACTGGGTTTATAGCCTTTTTGATTTAACTCCTTGCTTTCTATATAAGAGATCCGTTTGATATAAGACAAACCTTCAGCAAGCCCGATTCGCCATTTTGAAGGCCAATTGACCGTATAATATGCCTTAATCGCCCCTACCCATTCAAGAGAGGAAGATTGCACGTCTGAAGCCCAATGCCAGGCCACCATGGGGGTAAAATAAATATCAAGAGGGACCCCAAACAAGCTGTCGCTCAATGGATGCCCATAAGCAAGAGAGGTCAGCTGATTACGGTGAGGATCTTCGATGGTGTCCCCCATCAAAATATCCCCAATGTTTGATTCTGTGGCAAAACCATGTGCGATACGCCAATAAGGACGGGTTGAAATATCGCGTTCCGTGTGTCGTTTATTGTCATTGAAAAACCCAAAACCACCAAAGACTTCACCTTGCCAATTCACATCTATCGTTGGGGCATGACGCACATTTTTGTCGAAATAAGTGGCATAGGCGGCCCCCAATAAATACAAATTAGAAACAAGATGATAGCGCCCTTTTAAACCGGCTTTAAGATCCATTCCCGCCCCAATATCAACACCATTTTGTCGATACTCAGACAACCCATAATAAAAACTATTAAAACGCGCGCTTTTATATCGAGCAGAGAGACTGGCATCAATATAATAATCATTCTTATGAATTATTTTTCCTAAGCTTGCAACACCCTGCAAGCGATAATCATCATCAGAAAGAAAATCTAAATCTAAATACATTCCGTCAAGAAATGTCCGTTTTAATTGAAAACCAAAGTCCCCAGTATCGCCTCCCACCTCATTTTGAGACACAGTGGGAATATCAAAAAAGCGCATCCTTATAATGCCATTTAATTGAAATTCCTCTTTTTTCCACAGATGAACGCCGCCTTCTAAACCGGACCAATACAGGTGTTCACCGGAATAAAACATCATGGGGACGGTGCTTGATATGATGTTCCCCGCTCCTTCTGTATAAGGGATCCCTGCATTTCTCAATCCAATGGCCACCCCCCAGTTTTTACTTCGCTCATCTCTTAACGTATTTAAATCTTTGCTTTTTATTGGTTCTTCAATCTGCTCTATTTCAGAAGAAGCCATTGTTTTAAACGTTATTAATGAGCAAAAAAAGAGGGTGGACAATATAGTTACATTTAAAAACATGAATTCACCATAATAGAATGAACGTTGTTGCAGAAATATTGTGACATGAATTAAGGAGTAGCGGTGAATTATGATGAACAGCAAACTCAAAAGTGACAATAAAGTGCAATAAAAAAAGAAATGGCTAATACGCACAGCAAATAAAATAGAATAAACACATTTATTATTATTATATTTGTTCCTGCTTATTTCATTATCTTATTCATTTCGCGTTTAAAATAATGCATCTGATATAAAAATCAAGCCATTCGATCCTTATACCCGTCTCCTTTGACCTTGCCTGGGTGTTGGCTACGCGCGCTCAGCCCAATCACATCGTCTCTTTATGCTCAAGAACTTCATTCATTTGCCGCAAGCGTGCATCTTCAATGCGTTTGGGTATAAACGAGTGAAACCTTTCACATCCTTGTCTTTTTTGATTAAGGGCGGTGCCCTCCCTCCAGAAGCCTCAAAGGGAAGCTGTCTATTTAAAGCGCACAAAAAAAGGCCTCTTCCATCAGGAAAAGGCCTCTTTGATTTAAAACGCATGATGTAAGGCGGGCTCAAACGCCGTCAAAAAGACAAGCGCTGAGCTCCTTGTATCCAAGAGCGGTCTTTAAGCTCTTTTTTTTACGTTTTCTTTCAGTTCAACGCCAAGCAAAAGCCCGCACTTAAGGCAGCGCATTGATGCTCAATGGGCTGACGCTCGGCGATGCCAAGTTCAAGCTCGTTAAATATGTTTTCCCTGCCTGAGAGATCCCGCCTTCATAGAATTTATTCCCGTTTGGCGGGGTGTAACTTTGCTCTCCCACATTCCATTCAGTAAAAAAGCCACTGAGATCAAAGCCTGAAACATAAGAGGCACACACCATCATTAAATCAGGAGACGCCAAGCCTGTTTCTTCAGCACTGCAATGGTTTTTGTTGAGATCCCCTTGGGTGTCTCCCCTTGCTTTACGGTGCATCAGCTTAAACAGGTTCCACCCTTCATCTGATCCGTACAGCGAAGGTAGGGTGCTCGCATCAGGGTACCACTTCGCTAATTTAAAGTGATTTTCAGCCCAAATTTTAAGTTGACCAAACATCACCAAACGCATGCCCGCGCCGCCATGACTCCAAGCGTGCCCCTTGTTTTTCGCCAACCACAAAGGCGCTTTTTGAATGTCCGTTTTAATGCGTATCATTGCAGGGTTTTCTGTCCGTCCATCATCCAGCTCTTGCATGTACAAAGCCAAAATGTTGTTCGTCACTTCCGTGCTGCCGGGAGCCATAAAAGGCTTCGCTGCAAGATTATGCCCTATTTCATGCCACAACAACCAACTGGTCGTCGGATCCATGGCTATCTTTTGGGCTGTCGGAGAAAAAGCGGTGCCCATCACCGGATACCCCGAATGCGCCACGCCGATACTGATTTGGACATCCTCCACGTAACGGTGTCTAAAGCCCTTTAATTGTTCATAAGTAAAACGACGATGCAGGCCATCGTCTGTCGTTTCGTCCCGTCCATAAAAGGCATTGGCCGCCTCGAAAAAGCGATTAGAATCCGATGCAAATTGGTTCAAATCCGTCTCTTTTAAGTTGTCTTTAGGCAAGGTGTATATAAAGCTGCCCGTGTCGATTTCAGCAAGTGGGGCGACCGCGCTCTCAAGGGGATGAGTCCAGCTTCCGTCTTTCCACCAGGCTGCTATTTCAACGCCTGAAAAAGTAAAGGCCGCAGGCGGACTTTCTGCTTCTGTTGAGTTTTGAGGTTGGACGCTAATTAACCCGCCATAAGGGACTTTAAATTGCGTTGAACGCCCATCATGATGAAAATTCATCCGCATACGAGGCGGTCGATTTAAACGCGTTTCATGTTCAGGCATCCCCGTTAAATCATCCGCCATCATGACGGTAATGTTCGCCTCAACCCCGCCTGTGACTGTCACTTCACTCAACTGAGGCGCCCAAAGGCCCGTTGATTGATTGTTTCCTGCTGAATAAGAAACACCTTTCCCTTTCGTTTCAATGAGCACCTCTGACGTGGTTTTAATACCCGGTGTACGCCCTGGGTATTGGCTCACATCCACTTTAATCTCATGATCCCAAAAAGAGCGTCCCAACATGATGCGCGTTAAAGGTTTTTCCATGTAATTTAAAGGATAACTGGGATTTAACTGCCCCATTAATTCTCCGTTTTCATGGATCATTTTATTCTCATACAAGGCACTTTTCAGTGCTTCAGGACACAAGGCGCCGCCTTGATGTTGATTTGATGTGTAGCAATTTAAAAAGCCCACCAAGGTTTCAAAGCCCAATTCGTCTTTGCCTAACGTGGGATCAAATTGATAGTCATTGTCATTCCATAACCACATGGCGGTATTATCAAAGGTTTGATTTAAAGCAAGAGTCGATAAACGCGTTCCTTTTTTTCCTTTCGTCCGATAATAACGCTCGTGTTCAAACAAAGAATGAAGGTTTTTCCCTAAATTGGCTGCATTGATCATGCTTTCAAGCACATCTGCGCTCACCGGATAGCGGTCAAAATCTTTTCGACCGTAAGTCCCGCGAGCAACTCCGCCTTCTCCTTTACGTGTTTCAATGCAATCAATCTCGTATTCATACGCATGAGTACACTCAGAAACCCCTTCAAAGGCTTTTTTAATCTCTGCAATGGCAGCGCTTTTTTCTTCTTCTGTTTTTACAAAAATGCGCGCGACTTTAGTTTCAAGCACAGGCGAGCCATCCTCACCTAAAACAGGGTTTCCTTGTTCGTCTTTTTTCTCGACAGTGTATGTCGGGATCTCAAGCGGTTTCATTTCGGCAGGAGGCGCCCAGACCACAGTCCCGTCCTCTTGAACCGAATAAAGCGGTTTCCCATTCACATCCGGTAAACGAGAATACACCACCATGTCAGCATGTCCTTTCACATGCACATTGGGCGCCGAGTTCGGACAATAATGAGAGGAGCCACAATTTTCTTGCTTGGTGGGAACCGTGTTCATTCCACCGACAGACATGCCCGCCGCATCAACAAGACGGCCAAGAGGCTCGGGATTCACCTTTCCATCAATGGCGTCCATTAAAATGATATTCCCGCCGTCTGAAATGTATTTTATCAAGGCAGTAATGTCTTCTTGGCTAAAGCGCGGTTTTTCTAAATCGGCAATAAAGCGATTGCTCGTACCATCAGAGAGAATACGGGTCTCATAGGCTTGCAAAATTAAAATGGGGGTTTGTTCTGGAGAAACACCTGAAAATTGACCTTGGGTAAGATGCTCGACCTGACCAAAACCATATTGAGGATGAATGAAGAAATCGTATTCTAATCCATTGGTTTTGCTATGGTTACTGGCGCTGCTTTTTTCAATGTTCGTGGCAACCTGAATGTCACTCATCGGCGTATTGGGAACGAACCAAGCAAAAAGATTATCAAAAAATGTCTTCATGCTCCCTTTGTCATCTCGGACTTCATTTTCTTGCACTGCACTGAGGGTGCAATCTTTCGCTTCTGGATCAATCTTTAATTCCGTGTTAGCCCAATAATTGTTGGGACAAGACAAAATACTGGGGTACATGCTGTTCCCCATAAAGAGCACTTTGCCTTTCCCTATCATGCCGGCCGTAATAAAAGGAAAACCAAAGGTCGCCATGTCTTTGTCCACCAGCGGCACAGAAGGCATGGTGATCCCGGGCCATTGCGCAATATAAGGTTTACTTTCACGAGTCCAAGCTTGTGGCTGCCCGAAAGGGATACGGTAATTGATGTCATTTCGTGGCATCATCACAGGAAAAGCACGATTCGATAAATTGAGTCCACTCATGCCACGGGCAAACCCTGATGCACCATAAAAAGACGTATTGTCATGAAAAACATGAAAAACACCCACATCTTTAAAAAGCGCATTCAATGCTTGTGTCACCTCTGCATTTTTTTCAAACAGATAACGCGGTTTTTCAGAGCTGTATTCCTCTCTTTTTCCCTTTAATATCAAATCAATTTCTTTTGTTAACCCTTGCTCAAATTGCGCTTCAAATTCATTCGGCAAGCTGAAATTTGTTCCATCAAGTAAACCGCCATTGGGCAAGCTTAACTTAATAAGATCATTGATAACGTTGGGATATTGAGCGAATGTGGTTTGCATCAAAGGCGTGATTTCAAGCCCTTCAGCGCTTTGCATTGCATATCGGTCAAGAAGAGATTGAATGTTCGTTTTTTCTATTTCGTTGTCTGTGATGTCGGTGAGTTTATAAGACACTTGGTTTCCGACCAAAGCGCCAAAATTAAAGGTATCAATCCCAAAACGGATCGTATCTCCCCATAAATATTCCATTTCCCCTTTTTCATTGGTTTTCCCCGTTGAATGGGTGGAATAATAATCAACCCCGCTCAAAGGCTTGCCATTATTATCGGTCAAGATGCTTACCGTCAGGACTTGAGCTTCGGCGCTTGGCGTGTAACGGGTGCTTTCTTCTGCCTCCGGCGAAACAAATGCATTATTGAGATCATTCGAACTTCCCGGTGTCACTGCGGGCACCAAATTACTGTCAACATGCGAGCTTGGGGCATTCCCGACTTCTTGGGTCGCTTCTTCATCTTTTGCCTTTAAAAAAGCCTCAACTTCCTTGTCATCTTTTACTTTTAAATAAATATCAACAAGATCAAAACTGTTGATTTCCTCTAAACAAATGGCTTCATCATTGATGCACGCATCAATGCTTTGAAGCAGTTTGGTCGCATTCTCTCCTTGCACATTGGCAATGTCAAAAGAGACATTGAGATTTCTTTGGGGCGTATTCTCCCCCTCAACAGAGGACGGCGCGGTAAATTCAGCTAACTGAATGTCACCAAATTGACAAGAAAACGTATCGGAAGCATTGACAGGAAAGTCAGGAGTATCGAGGGTTTTTCCATTGCAAACCAGATCCCCTTTCACCGCCACTCCCGAGCTGACAAGCGTCCCATTATAAACGACGGGATCGGGGCCGGGTGGGATAGGTTCAGGTTCAGGTTCAGGCTCGGGTGGGATAGGCTCCGGTGGGATAATTTCAGAACAATTTTCACCTTCACAAGGAAGAGGAAACGATGAAGGAGATGCGTCATTGCAACCGGATAAAGCAACGACAATAAGGGCACTTAATAAAGAAAACGGATAATGTTTCATTAATTTCACTTATTTATCAAAATGGTGAATAAATACACGTCGATTAATTCGAAAATTCTTTTTTTCACGAAAACATAAATACGTCACAATGAGATCTGAGGCATCACAATGCATATGACTCATGTTTAATTTTTTTACGTTATTTCACTTGCCATCAAAATAAGCAGAGAGTATGTGATTACGAACGGCGGTGCAAGCCGCTTATTTAAAGAAAACCGCGCCTCATTAAAAACTGAAAATTCAACGTGAAGACGCTGCCATTTTCGGTTATTCTGCCTTTCAAAAAATGAAAATATCGGGCTGGATCTCGATAAAATAAAAAGACAGGGTCTTGCCACTGATCTTTCACTAAGCGCTTTCACTCAGCGCTTTCACTCAGCGC
>CAMRDW010000056.1 GCA_947041315.1 uncultured Enterovibrio sp. | reverse complement strand
CGATGACAACAAGCAGGCAAAGCTTGTCATCCATCCGAACTTTGCAGTAAACACCCTCGGCCCAGATGTAAACATATCGCCGTTTACTTAAGTCACGCTTACGCCATGTATCGTATTCCGCCTCCCACTGCAGCTTGAGTCGAGAAACGCTGTTTGATGACAACCCTTTAGCTTGTTACCCAAGAGCGACTCCACTGCTGGCTGCATATCGCCCGTTGAGATCCCCCGCAGATAGAGCCAGGGGATAAGATCTTCTCTATTTTTGGTTCGCGGATAGGGCGGCACCAGCGTGCTATTAAACTTGATCCCCCCTTCCTGTTCTGTCTCGAACCTTTGGGACTTTGACGCTAATATCGCCAAGCCCCGTTTGTAGGGTTCGCCCAGGTAAATGAGCATTGCGAACGACGGCCTGTTTTCCGTTAACGTGAAGTGATTCAAAGTTATCAAGCAAGGCTTGAACTTCAGCTTCTATAGCTTGAGCCAATAATTGCTGAGCACCTTGTTTAAGCAATTCATTGAGCGGGTTTTCTAGTTTAAGAAGCCCAGTAACGTTATGATTATCATCCATGCGGTGTACTCCTTGTTGGTTGTTGATCTGGCAAGATCAATCAACAGGTTACACCGCATTCTTTTCTACAAATACACCAGAAACCACTATAGCTCAGTCTCCACTGGAGTCTCTGGAGTCTCTTGCGGTTCGTGTGCGCTTACTGTTTCGCGTGGATTAGGGTATAGAACTGTATTGTCTAGGGTATTCGATGTTATGGATGTTGAATTCGCTCTTAAGAATCCCATCAAGTAAAGATTTTCTCCATTACCGAGTGGAATTTCAAAGGAGCATTCAGCGACGCCGACAGTGATTTCTTTCATTGATAATGTTTTCGATGGCACGAGCGCATTGGTTGATTTCATTAAACCGAGCATGCTTTTCGCTCCAAAAACCCCGCCTAAAGATGCACCTAAATCAGCCCATTGATAAACAGAAGAAGCAAGGTTTTGAGTTGACGGTAATGCCGATGTCGCTGTGGGAATATTGGGTGTGCTGGCTTGATTTAATGCAGCTAATGGCCCGGAAGCTGTATCAAGCAATGAGCCTGCAATCCATCCAAGGCCTGAACCGAGAGCTTGTGCTGTGGTGATTGCGACACCCGCGGCCACTCTAGAGCTGGATTTATCCCAATAATGATGTTCCACTAGATCTGCCCCCACACTGCCTCTTAGGGATGCATTTATTCCATAAAAACCTCCTTCGGCCATTGCGCCACTGTGTTCTATACGATGGACTTCTTCTGTCATAAAGGAGGTTGTTGCTGCGGTGTATTGTTCATTTTCGTTAGGCTCAAAACAAAGGCCGGTATTGAGCACTGTCATTCCTGAAACGCCGGAAGCAAGGCCCATTTCATTGTGAAGAAGACACTGAATAATGGGTTTTTTATCACCGGCAGTGATCCCTCTTGATATTACGTTCATTTGAAAGCCGTTTTGTGCCCAGCCCTCGACTGAGGATTCTCTTATTGTTCCTAAAGTTGATGAACTACCGATTTTTGCTTGAAGGATAAGTATTGGATTAATGCTTTGATAAATTTCTGGAAGCGCATTGAATGCCGTTTGGCAGTGACTCCCTATTGCACTGATGTTTTGTTCTAACCAGGTTTTCAATGACCTTGTTCTGGGGCTTAAGTTTGCTTCGGTCTCTGTTGGGTTTATCTCGATCTGTGTGTCTGTTGTGGAGGGGGTTTCTGGTGTTGTTCTGTTTTCTGCTCTTCTGGCTTCAGTTCCGTGACTGTCAGTGGTTGCGGGTTCTTGTTGAGTGTTGCACACTGACGTGACGGGAACCAGTCCTTTTTGATTCTTTTCTGGTGGAGTGTTATTTGGATTAACGGCCTGAATCGGTTTCTGTGCGGGATTGGTCGACTGCATGAGGAGGGCTCGCTTAAGTAAATTTAATGCACATTTGCTCACAAAAAATATATTTAACGAAATAAATTAAAATGAAATCCCTGTGTGACGTCAAAAATTATTTTATTTAATCTTCTTAAATCTATAGGAATAAAATATAAAATAGGCTTAGAGGGCAATATCGGATGATATTTTAATCTTTATTTAAGACGCTTTTTTCAGTGTCTATGGAGAAAGGAGAAAGGAATCGCCCTGAAAAAATAGATGAAGAAGCGTTTATTTCTTTTTTTATACAAATGATACCAATCCCATTAAACATTTGATCATTCTTGCTTGTTAAAATGACTGATAACATCCTTATGGATCTTTCAATGAGAATAATGGGTTATTGAGAATTCACGTTTTTTTGCAGTGATTTTTCTGGCGCAATTTCTGACTAACCACTTAATATAATTGGTATTATATCCATCAACTTTGAAGCTGCGTGGGTGTTGGCTGCTCTCGCTCAGGTCAATCACATCGTTTCTCTATGCTCAGGGTCTTCACTCGTTTTCCGCCAACAGGCATCTTCAAGTGTCTTGGGTATTATTAGGGTGCGGGCTATGAAAGAGATGATCTCATTTTATTCCTTTATGTTAATTTGAGTGAGTGCGCTTGTGTTGTTTTATATTATTGTTTTTCTTATAAAGAAAAGGGTGCTTTAAGGCACCCCTTTTAACAAATATTTTATGCAAAGGAATAAAATAAATAATTATTCTGGCTTGTTCAACATCCTTTATATTTTAAAGTTGCAAAAACTGTTTAAGTTGTGAAACCAATTTCTCAGCGCCTTCTTTATTTTCCCACTCAACAAAAATACGCAGCAGTGGCTCAGTGCCTGAAAAACGAGCAAGTGCCCAACCGCCGTTTTTGAAATAGACTTTTAAGCCGTCGGCGTAGCTGACTTTTTCTATTTCATAAGCAAATTCAGGCAATAATTTATCTACATAAATTTTGTTGTAAAGGGTTTCGCGTTGCGTTGGTTTAAAAGTGCAATCTCCCTCTGCGGTATAGGCATAGCCATATTTTCCGTAGATCTCATCGAGTAATTCTGAGATTTTTTTCCCTGTCACGCAGATCATTTCTACAAGTAAACTCGAAGCAAAAACGCCGTCTTTTCCTTTGATGTGTCCACGAATGGTTAATCCGCCCGAGCTTTCTCCTCCGATTAAAGCATCATCCGCTTCCATTTGTGCGCTAATGTGCTTAAAGCCGACAGGGACTTCAAAGGATTTTTCATCATGGGCGGCGGCCACTTTATCTAAAAGATGGGTGGTTGCGATGTTTCTGACAACAGACCCTTTCCAGCCTTTGTGTTCAAGCATGTAATGATAAAGAAGCAAAAGCACTTCATTTGGATGAATAAAGTTGCCTTTTTCGTCGATGATCCCGAGACGATCTGCATCTCCGTCGGTGCCAATACCAATGTCATATCCTTCGTGGGCGACCCTGTGTTTTAAGCGATAAAGCGTGCTCGCATTGGGTGAGGGCATCATGCCGCCAAAACCAGGGTTTTGTGTGTCGTTCATGACATCCACTTCACAGCGCCCTGAAATGAGCACCGTTTGAAGTGCATTTTTCGCAACGCCAAACATGGGATCGATCAGTACCCGTAAGTTGGCTTTTTTAATGGATTCGATATCAATAAAATCAATAATGGAGTCCACGAAATCATTCATAGGGTTGATGATCTTGATTTTCCCTTGGGATTTTGCATTTTCAAAGTCGATTGATTTTACATCGCTTTGTTGAAGGGTATTGACCTGTGACTCTATTTTAACGGTAATAATTTCATCGGCGTCGCGACCGCCTTTGATGAATATTTTTATCCCATTGTAATCGGCTGGGTTATGGGAGGCTGTAATGCATGCAGAATAATGTGTATTCATTTTCATCGCTTGAAACATCACGATAGGAGTCGGAACGTATTTATTGATAAAGCTGACTGTGATCCCGTTTGCGGCTAAAACTTCAGCAAACCAGATTGCGGCTTTATCAGATAAAAACCGTCGATCGTATCCAATCACAAAACCGGGCTCACGGGCTTTTTCTATCGTCATGATATTGGCAACGGATTGTGCGACTAAACGCACGTTATCTCGGGTAAATTCTTCACCAATAAAAGCGCGCCATCCGCCTGTACCAAATTGGATCATGCAAGAACTCCTTTTCTTTCGAAATTAAAAAGGGCCAAAAGGCCCTTGGATGTTGATCAGCCCATCACAACGTGAACAAGGTTCACAGAATTTTGCGCTTGTGCTGGAATGGCCCCTGTGATTTTTTCGCCATTTAAGGTGATTGATTTAACCCCTTTACTGACGTTATTTGGGTTTTCAATCTTGATTTGATAGGTCGCGCCACGCCATTGACGCGTGACTTCAAATCCTGGCCAATCTGTTGGGATACAAGGGTCAATCTCTAAACCCGTGAAGCCTGTTTGAATACCCAAAATAAAATGAGTCACGGCAAAATAGGCCCAGCCAGAGGTCCCTGTTAACCAAGGGTGATTCGCTCGGCCATGATTTTCATGATCGCGGCCCATGATAAACTGCACATAGGAATAGGGCTCTGCGATGCGTTTTTCAATCATGTCGTTTTGATTGTAAGGATTGAGGGCGTCATAAAATTTCATGGCCCTGTCACCGCGGCCAAGTTTGGCCTCTGCAACCCAAGCCCAAGGGTTTGGATGAGAGAAAATGGCACCGTTTTCTTTTACGCCTTGATACACGCGGGTAACAAAACCGATGTCATCGTTGGGTGTTGAAAAAGAAGGTGAGTTGAGGTGTAAGCCGTATTCACAGAAGAGATTTTCATCCACGGCGTCCATGGCTTTTTCACCTCGGTCTTGAGAGGCCATGCCTGACAAAACGGCCAAAGTGTTGGACTCTAAATGAACCCGTCCTTCTGTTTGTTGGGCGGTGCCGATTTTGTCACCATTTTTGGTGAGGCCACGAATATACCAACCGCCTTCTTCATCCCATAAATGGCTTTCGCAGGCTTCACGGACATTGGCAGCCATAATGGTGTATTTTTCAACGTCTTCTTGTTTTCCTTTGTATTTTGCCAGTTGAATAAATTCTTGCAAAGCCCAAAAATGCAAGAAAGAGACCATCGAAGACTCACCTCCACCTAAATTAAGGCAATCATTCCAGTCTGCCCGTAATCCTTTGCAAATGCCTGTTTGACCGACATATTCAGCAGAGAAATCAAGCGCGGCTTTCATGTGATCGTATACGCTCGCATCATTGCCGTTGGCATAAGGGATCATTTCATCAAGAAAGGTTTCTTCTCCTGTTTCTGCAATGTATTTGCAAATGGTGGGAATAAGCCAGAGATGATCATCTGAGCAGGTGTCATCGATGCCGTGAATTTTATCTTCATCACTGGGGGTTGGGACCACAGTCGGTGATTTTGAAGGTTTAACGTCTGCTTTAGCAGGATCGAACCAATCGGGTTCGAAAAGATGCAAACCATAGCCTTCTTTAACTTGCCCGCGCAGTAAATCAACCAAGCGTTTACGGGTCATTATCGGGTTTGAATGGGGCACAGAAATAGCGTCTTGTGCGGTATCACGGTAACCAAGACCGGTGCGCCCCCCCACCTCAATGAAGGAGGCAAAACGAGACCAAACCACACAGGTTTCAGCTTGGTATAAGGTCCATGCGTTGATCATGGTGTCCAAGCCTTCGTTCGGGGACTTGACTTGGAATTGATTGCAACGTGTGTTCCAGTGTTCTTTAATCTCAGCAAATGCGGCATCTACATTTTCAACGTTTTGGTATTTTTTGCGTAAACGCGTTCCTTCGCCTTTGCCAACACCCAGTAAAAACACGAAACGCACTTCTTCACCCGCTTGTATCACAAATTGTTTGTGCAAGGCGCCGCAATGGTTATAACAGGTTTGAACGTGGTTTGAGCAACGGCCATTTTCGACGGCGATGGGGTTGGACTCATCACGGTACATTCCAAGGAAGCTGTCTCTTTGTCCGTCGTAGCTGTCTGGCTCAAAGCTTGAAGCCATGTAGTAATAACCGTCTTCTTCGTTGGTGTTGTAATACAAATCGTATTCAATCACACCGTCTTTATAAGACGTGCCCGCAGAATAGAGGCTCATTTGGTGGTTTTGGTTGTCTGATTGAATATGGCTAAAGGAAAACTCAACAAAAGAGAATGCACTGATAGTACGTGGTTTATCCCCGTCATTTTTAAGGGTGATATCCCAAATTTGTGCGTTTTCTCCTTTGGGAACAAACAAGGTTTTTGTGGCTGTAATGTTTTTATATTCACATTTAAACTTCGAGTAAGACATGCCATGGCGTACTTCATAGCTTGCTTCTTCAAGGCTCTTTGCAACAGGCTGCCATGAGATGGACCAATAATCTTTGGTTTCATCATCACGTAAATACACAAAATGACCGGGGCGATCGAAGGTGCCATTTGGACGAAATTTGGTGACACGATTATGCTCAGGGCTTTGATAAAACGAATATCCACCGGCATTGTGGGAGATCACGGTACAAAATTTCTCTGTACCCAAATAATTGGTCCAAGGGGCCGGTACGTCTGGGCGGGTGATGACATATTCCCGGTTCTCATTATCAAAAAAGCCGTATTTCATGGTGCAATTCCTTCTACAAATTTTTAATCAATTGGAAAATTTAACGTCGGTAATTAATACCTAAGCGGTCGAGGTATTTCAATTGTCCACAAAGGCGGGCTTGGAAATCAGCCCAATCGCGTTGTTCTTTTGCGCTCCAGCAGACCTCTGCTATCGCCAGAAGACGCGGGAAAATCATGTATTCGAGGCGGGTTTGGGTATGGATTGTTTCGCACCACAATGCGCACTGAATGCCTTTTAGTTTCTCAAAATCATTTTGAGTCGCGTTGGTGTGAGAGAGCGGCTCGTAGTGATATGCTTTTTCAAGTGTGATTTTATTCGCCCAATCTGTACCGGGTTCATCTGCTGAAAAGTCTTGAGCCATGTCGAGATAGGTTTCTTGGCCGGGTTGGAGCACGATGTTGTAGCCATTGCGAATACACTCCAAACCGGATTTTTCGTTGATCCAGGCAAAAATAAGCGTGTCTTTACTGACTTTATCGCCAAAGACCACCTCTTCCCAGCCCAGCATTTGTTTGCCTTTTGTCTTGAGATACTTCTCGATATGACGCAGCAAGTGGCCTTGCAGTTCTTTATTGTCTACGTAACCTTTTTCTTTCATTAATGCTTGGCATGAAGGGCTGCCTGTCCAAACATTTTCGGGTACTTCATCGCCTCCCACATGAACATAAGGGCCTGGGAAAAGTTCGCAGACTTCATCAAGTACGCTTTCTAAAAAGGTGTAAGTACCTTCAATACCTGGATTTAAAATGTTGTCAGTGAAATTTTGAATACTGCGATAGACCGACGTATCCGCCTCTTCTGTTAAAAGATGAGGAAGTGATTTGATGGCTGCACGGCAGTGACCTGGAATGTCAATTTCAGGAATGACAGTGATCCCTCTGCAGGCGGCATACGCAATCACATCTCGAATATCATCCTTGCTATAAAAACCACCATGAACTTTTGAGAGTGCGCTGTACTGGGGTTCTATTTTTTCGAAAGGACCTCGCCATGCACCTATTTCAGTCAATTCAGGAAATGCATCAATTTGGATGCGCCAGCCTTCGTCGTCCGTTAAGTGCCAATGAAAATAGTTAAATTTGAATCGAGCCAATTGGTTGATAAGATCTTTCACTCGGCGCACAGGATGAAAATGACGTGCGCAATCGAGCATCATGCCGCGATAGGCAAAGCGAGGATGATCTTCTATTTCAACGCAAGGGATCGAAAATCGTGCGTAATGTCGATGAGAGGCATTCACGGGGAGTAATTGCAGAAGCGTTGAAACACCGTGGGTGAAGCCTGCTTGATCCGACGCACTGATGATCACCTGATTTTGTTTGACGCTTAATCGGTATTGAGATGGCCTTAATGTGTTATTGCGCTTAAGGCAGATCGGGGCGTCTTTGTTTAATGTGACATCCTGACGCAGCTGTGTAGAAAGTTCCTCAATAAGCCAGAGGGCTGCAGGTTTAGCATCTTCGCTCTCACAGGTAACGCAGGTCTCATCAGAAAAAGCAAATTGACCCTGACCTATAACCACCGCTTTTGGTTGTGGGATTAAATTGATGTTCTTGGCTTCGGGTAACGACAATGGAATACGTTCCGATGTCTGGGCGCCCAGGTTAATGGTGGTCGTTTCCACGGGGATGGCTTGTATGCCATCTGCGGTCGTGACGAGCAAACACGCATCTCCAATGCCTTCATCATGGAGTGAAAATGGTTTGGTTCCGTGACTAAATTCGAGATACAAATGATCGTTGGTGTTCAGTGGCTGACCTGTTTCATAGGTACATAAGCTGCCGACTTGTTTTAACCTGCCATGAGATACACTGCTTGGAATAACGAAACGGCTCACACTGAAGGTCAGCTGCCAGGTTTCAATATTGCTCTCTGAAAGATTGTGAAGTACCAGTGCAAACCGGCTTTTATGCTCTTGAGCGTCAATGACGTTGAGGTCTAAACGAAATTTCATGGCTTATCTCGAAAACGGGTATAAGTTGTGATCACCACGGGCCATTAATAACGCGCCAGCCATGGCATCGGCCTTGGGTTGAACCAATAAACATTGAGTCGCAGGGGATAGCCAGGCAACAATGCGTTCGCCAATGCTCCCCATCAATGCAATTTGTGTTGCGCCCTTGTGGGCGAGAGTCAGAATAAGGCGTTCGATATCTTGAGCTGAACCTTTCAGTAACGCGATGGCAAGTTCATCTTGTTGCAGGGCTAATTCAAAAATTTTGGGGCTAAATTGTCCGTAATCACAGGGTTTGGCTGTTTTTGACCAGGAGACAATGGCGTCAAGATTGCGACCAAAATGCTGGAGCACATGTTCAGAAAGGGCGGTGGAAGGACGCATTCCATCGTAAGCGAGCAGGGTTTCTTGAATAAGGCGAAGCCCCATCATAGCGCCACCGCCTTGGTCTGAAATAGGAAACTCACGACCGCCGATAACCAGTTGTTTTCCTTTATGAATGAAGACACCAACAGAGCCTGTACCCGAGATAACCACGGCGCCATTTTCACCTTTAAATGCCCCCATGCAGGCGCCATATCCATCGGTATTCAACGTCAGGTGTTGATAAGGATGCGCTAATCCCATAAAGCAATGCCATGCTGATTTTTGTTCAGCGCCCGCAAGGGCGAGTCCGACAGACAAAGAGGAAAGGTCACGGATGTTTGCTTGCATCGCGGCGTTTGAAATGGCCTCTTGAATCGAGCACATTGCCTGCTTTTCACCCAATAAGATGTTGGCAGAGCCTGTTTGAGCTTCTCCTAGAACTTGCCCTTGTTCATTGGTAATGCGAGCGCGGCATGATGTGCCTCCGCCGTCAACGCCACAAAAAAAGAGTTTCATTTTAGGGGGCCTCTTTCTTTATTTTTGTGGCTTCTTTTTGCATGGCGACGGCCAATAAATACCAGCCTGCATGTGGGATCCATTGTTCCCCCCAGCGCCAGTTTTGAAGCATGTCTTCTTTTTGAGCTAAAGGCTTAAAGGCGATGTCGTGTTCGTTTTCAAAACCTGCCGTGATCCCATTGCAAATCCCCCCTTTGGCATTGAAAAAACCGAGCTCTGGCAAGTAATCAGGGTTATTACGTCCGTGTCCATCGAGCATGCAGATGTCGAAAGGGTTCAATCCCAAAATCCAGTTCAAGGCATTTTGACCGTATTGAAGCAGGCGTGTTTTAAGGATTTCATCATGGGAGAAATAGGACGCGCCCATGAAGGCCATGCTGGCCAAAGAGCCTAATCGTGCGTTTTCGCCTTGCCACCAATAGCCGGTTTCATTTTTCTGGGCCATAAAAAAGCTGCTGCGTTTGGCACCGTCGATATTTTTAATGTACTGACGAGGATAGCCAAATGGGTTATGGACTTCGTTTGTGATGTTCAATTCAAAGCGCAAGGCGTTGAGCAAGACTTTTTCAAAGGTCTCTTTTTGTATTGGGTCTTTTTCAATTTTGAGGTATTGCATTAAGGCAATTGAGGGTAATCCCGCTTCTGCTGCATGAAAATACGGACGGGATCCATCGGCATTTGCGGCCCAAAAATGCGTCATTTGAGGATCACTTTGTTGTTGTCTTTCAAGGCGCAATGCCCAAATACGCGCTTCGTCTAAATAGGTGCTGTTATGGGTTAGTTGGTAAAGCTCGGTTGCGGCCATTAAAGCGCAATAAAAATCGAGGATGTTTTCGCATCGGTCATCAAGGTAATGGATATTTTGTTGCTTTAGATGCCAATAACCTGTTTCTGCTGCATTTTTGTATGTTTTTGTGTTGAATCTGCCTTTTTCACCTAAACGGGCGGCGAGCGCAAGTGCAGCAATGGCCATGCCTGCGCCTTGCCGAAAACCAGCTTGATATTGTTCTGTTTTATGCCCTTCTTGAGAATAATAAGCACAAATTTCTCTTTGTTCAGGATCCTTGCTCCATTTGTCAAAGACCGTCATATAAAAGAAACCACTGATGTCTTGCATGCGCACAAGAAAATCGGCACCAAACAAGGCTTCGTCTTGCAGTCTTGTGCGAGAAAAAGAATCCAATTCAGGGGAGAGGGTTTCTAATGCATGCAACATATTCCAAACAATCATGGGAATTTGTTGAGGACTTAGGTAGTTTGACGCGGACAAATGGCTTAAATATTTACTGACATCTCCCGAAGCATCGTACCAACCACCACGAACATCCACGGTACGCTGGGTACCGAGGAGGGGGGCTTTCATGTCTTGTTTGTTATAGATACCAGAGCAACGCTGAGATTTAAAATAATGCAGAACATCGGAGAAGGTTTTATCAAATAAAATCCCTTCTGCAATAGAAAAAGGAGGGGAAAGGGTTTCCCCTATTTTGATAGCAAAGGTGCCACATCGTTCAAAGACGGTGAAATCGATTTGATAAAGATCTTTCATTTTCCATTGATCAACCGTGTCACAAGAGACAATGGGCAACTGCATCACGAAAAGACCCGATGTGAAATCAATGATCTCGGCAACGGACGTGTTGATGTTTTTTTCGCTTAAAGCAAATGCGGTTTTAGTGCCAAAGCGCTCATATCCGACATGGTTTATCAATAATTGCATGTTCTCTCCAAAAACCGGGTCTTCCTCATTTTCTGAAAATGCATGAGCAGACTGTATATTTACGTTCATGTTATTGTTTTTTATGTTCAACCCGTCGCCTTTGAACTTGCCTGGGTATTGCCCTGGTTCATTCAACCCAATCACAGAATTCATCCATGCTCAGGGGCTTCACGCACTTGCTGGCGAGACGCAACCTCAAGTGTCTTGGGTATCATGGCGTTCATATACTGTCCGACTGCACGCATTTTCACTTTTTTCGAGGGTTATGAATCATTATTCAAATAAGTAACAACGCACAAAATGGTTGTCTGCAAGTTTGCTAATACCTGGCAAGGCTTCACGGCATTTACTGGATGCATGAAGGCATCGTCCGGCAAAAGGACATCCTTTTGTTTCTGGCGTCCAAAGAGGAATTTCCCCTTTGTTTCCCTCTAGTTTTTGGTGAATTGATTTACTGGGATCTGGGACCGCTGAAACCAAGAGCTTGGTATAAGGGTGTTGTGGATGATGAATGATCTCTTCACAATCGCCCCATTCCACCATGTGCCCAACATACATAACGGCAAGGTCTTCCGCGATATAGCGCGCTGTTGCGATGTCATGCGTGATGTAAAGCAGGGCCATTTCACGCTCAAATTTCATTTCTTCCATCAGGTTTAAAACACCCGCGCGGATGGAAACGTCTAGCATGGAAGTGGGTTCATCAGCCAATACCACTTCCGCACCTACCGCCAAGTTACGCGCTAAATTAACACGTTGACGTTGTCCGCCTGAAAGTTGATGCGGGTATTTTTGAGCAGTTTCTTTGGGAGGAGTGAGACCCACTTGTTCGAGCAATTCATACACGCGCTCTTCTAATTCATGTTCATTGTTTCCGACCTTGTTATGAATTTTCAAAGGGCGTGCAATGTGATGAAAGATGGTGTGAGTTGGGTTTAGCGAGCCAAAGGGATCTTGCCATACCATTTGGATCCCTTGGCGATACAGCATTAAATCGTGTTTACTGGTAATGCTTTCAATGTCACGGCCTTTGTATTCGATGTTTCCAGCTGTGGCACCGTACATTTTTGCAATGATTTTTGCTGTGGTTGATTTACCTGAGCCAGACTCACCGACAACAGACAAACCACGGCTTTTATACATTTTAAAGGACACGTCATTTAAGGCACGCATCAAGGGTTTATTGAGGGAGTTGCTGCTTATCTGGAAATCTTTTACCAGATTTTTTCCTTCAATAATGGGTTGACCTAATTCTTTTGTCATACGGACTCCTACAAATCACTCAAAGACGGATTACTTGCCTGTAAAAAGATGGCAGTTGGTGAAACGGGCATTTTCGACTTGCGTCAAGGTGTTTGCCACGTTGAAACAATGCGCTTGAGTTTTTGTACAACGAGATTGAAAGCGACATCCATTGGGAATTTCAAGCAGATTCAACGGGTTGCCTGGAATGCCAGTCAGACGCGTTTTGGGGCCTGTCAATGGAGGAAAGGAGCTTGCCAATCCTTCTGTATAGGGATGAAAAGGGGTTTTTAGGATCTCTTTTGCAGGGGCCACCTCAATGAGTTGTCCCGCGTACATGATCCCAATGCGATCTGTAAATTCAACCATCAAAGAAAGATCATGGGTAATAAACAAAATGGAAAATCCAAATTCTTCTTTTAAGGCATAGATTTTTTGTAGAATTTCACGTTGAACGACCACATCAAGCGCAGTGGTAGGTTCATCCATGATGATCATTTTTGGGTTTAATGCTAAAGCGATGGCGATCACGAGACGTTGACGCATGCCACCTGAAAATTGGTGTGGAAAATCGCTCAAACGGCTTGCATGAATGTCCACGATTTCTAATAAACCTTCGGCGCGGCGAACGGCTTGAGCGCGGGTCATGTTTGTGTGGCGCATGATCACGTCACAAAATTGCTCTTCCATTGTTAGAACGGGGTTTAAGGCGTTCATGGCGGACTGAAAGACCATTGAAACTTCTTTCCAGCGAAAACGGCTCATGCGCTCATCGCTGTATTTCATGATATTTTCGCCGTTAAAGAAGACTTCGCCTGAGCTAATAAATGCGGGGGGCTTATGAAGGCGCATCAGTGACATGGCCACCGTTGATTTACCGCATCCAGACTCTCCCGCTAAGCCGAATACTTCGCCTTTACCGATATCAAAACTGACGTTATTGACGGCGCGGACATCTCCGGCATCTGTAATGTAGTCAACACACAAATTACGTATGGACAGTTGTGGATTTGTCATTATTTTTCTCCGCCTAAAGCTGCTGATTGTGGAGTGAGTTCAAGCTCTGCACGCTTTTTGCTTTCTTTTTCGTGCATTGTTTTCCAACGTTTCATGCCTTTTTGTGCACGCAATTGTGGGTTTGCGATTTCATCGACGGCAAAGTTTAAAAGAGCAAGACCCGTTGCAACGATGGTCAACGCGACACAAGGAACAAGCACTTCCCACCAAGCCCCAATGAGCATGGATGAGGAGGTTTGTACGTTGTAAAGCATGATCCCCCAACTGACGGTGTTCGGATCGCCCATCCCCAAAAAGGAGATCACCGATTCGGTGACGATGGCGAGCATCACAGAGCCAATAAAGCTGGCGCCGACAATGGAAATCAAGTTAGGAAGAATTTCGACAAAAATAATGCGCCATGTCGACTCACCGAGCACTTCAGCGGCTTTTACAAATTCTTTTTCTCGAATGGACAAGGTTTGAGCGCGAACCACCCGGGCGCCCCAAGCCCAAGAGGTTAAACCGATCACAAGGGCAATGGTGATAGGACCAGATTGTCCGATGAACGCGGCAATAACAAAAAGCAAAGGATATTGTGGAAGCACCAACATGATGTTCATCATGGCAGAGAGGACATCATCAACACGCCCTCCGAAATACCCCGCAGACACCCCGATGGTGGTTGCTAAAAAACACACTAAAAGCCCGGCGCCAAAACCAACAGACAAAGAAACGCGTGCCCCATAAAGTACCTGTGACCAAATATCACGGCCCATGCGTGACGTGCCAAGGGCATGATCGGCTTTTTTGGAAAGGGCGAGAGTGCGTTTGTTTTGCGCGAGGTTATCTGCAATCCAGCCATCCGGGTTGCTCGAAGCTGCTTTGGCGACAAATGCAGGGTATTCATGTGGATTACCTGTTTTTTTATCTGGAGCATGCTTTGTAAGAAAGGGGGCAAAAATGGCTGCAAAAATAAAAAGAGACAAGATAATCACACCGGAAAGTGCTTTTGTATTTCCCTTTAAAAGGTTGATTAACGCTTTCATGATTATTTTCCTCCTTTGCGTAGACGAGGGTCGAGCGCCACGATAAGCAAGTCAGCTAAGAAGTTAAAAAACAGCATAAACAAGGTCATGATAAGAAGCTGTCCTTGAAGGACTTGATAATCACGGCTGTTGATGGCGTTCAGTAACACGGTGCCAAGACCTGGATAATTGAAAATGATCTCAACAATCATCTGTCCTCCGATCGCCATACCGAGCGCCATCGAAAGAGAGGTGACGCTAGGAAGAAGGGCGTTTCGGGCTGCGTAATTAAAGACAACACGGTTTTCAGATAAACCCTTTCCTTTAGCCATCGTGATGTAATCTTCATTGAGAAGATTGATCATGTTGTTACGCATGGCGATAAGGAACCCACCAATTTGAATGATGGTGGCGCAAAATAGAGGCAAGACCGCATGGTAGGCGATGTCTTTATAAAAGGCCCAGCTTGTCCAATCGGGCATGGTTCCGGGTGTATAGGCGTAACTCGTTGGGAACCATTTAAGGCCTATGGCAAAGGTATAGAGAACGACCATGGCGGTCACGACCGGTGGGATCGCTTGTACGATGAGCATGGAAGGAGAAATAAATGCATCGTAATGGCTGCCACGCTTCCAGGCTGCATAAATACCTAGAATGGAGCCAATACAAAAAGAAATAATAACAGCCGATCCTGCGAGAAAAAGAGACCAACCCACAGCATTACCCAAAATGGCATTGACTGTTTGAGGGTAGGTTTGGATAGAAATACCCAGGTTCCAACTTAAAATACTTTTTAAATAAGTAAAATATTGTTCATAAATAGGTCCATCAACAAAACCAAGTAATTTCGTCATGGCAGCAATACGCTCAGGCGTGACTTGCACTGTTGCATTGGCGAACATCATGGTGACGGGATCACCCGGCATGGCTCTTGGTAAGATAAAATTGATCGTGGCAGCCACGATAAAAGCAATAAAGTAAAACGTCAGACGTCGAAGGAAATAACCCATATCTCACACCTTTCCAATCCTGAAGCTTGCGCCACTGAATTTAGGACAAACCCATTCACAGGCAATGAATTATTGCCATTTATTTTGATAGGGAGGGAAACGTGGTGCACGAAATGTGCACCACCAAATTTACAAGCCGAATTATGATTTTGGAGTTAAGTCGAGAACTTGAAGAACGCGTTCTTGAACACCAGACCAAATCATTGGGCGGCCTTTTGGATTTTTCTCATTCCACCAACCATCATAACGCGCAGTGTTGTATTGGAAGTTAAAAGCACCGGATAAGACAGGGACCGTAATTTGGTTTTCAGCAATGATTTTTTGAATTTCTTTCGCAATCTCCATTTGCTCATTACGGTTTGCTGTTTTGTAGAAACTGTCTAAATGCGCATCTAACTTTTCGTTTTTGTAATGGTGCATCGCAAAGCGAGGCATGCCTTTACCACTTTGGAAGCTTGAATGGAACGCGGTGTTCCAATAGATGTGTGGATCTGGGCCGTCGAAGAAGTTGGTATAACTTACGTCATAGGTTGCATCTTCCATGGCTTTGTTATAGACAGGGAAATCAGGTGTACGAGCGACAACATGAATGCCTGCTTCTGTTAATTGCTCAACAGCCAGTTGCACTGTGTTGTTGAAATCTGTCCAGCCATTAGGGGATTGAATTTCAAGTTTTATTTCTTTGCCATTTGGCGTTTCAATAAAACCATCACCGTTGATGTCTTTAAAGCCTGCTTTATTTAATAGCGTTTTTGCACCTTTAAGATCGAAGGTGTTATAGCCTTTGTATTTGTTATAAACCGTGTTATCAGACCAAGGTGCAAGGGCTTTTCCAAGACCGGATGCGTAGTCGTTTGGATTACCGCTGCCATAAAACGCGATATCGATGATGGTTTGACGGTCAATGGCCATAGAGAATGCACGACGGAAATCCAAATTGTTAATGGCTTCTTTGTTGCCTTCTTTTGGCGATTTGTAGTTCAGCATGAAAGCGTGGTTGCCTGTTGATGCAGGGTACCAATACTTGTGGTTTGGATTGGCTGCAGCATAGGTGCTGTCAATGTCAGGAATGAAAGAAGAGGTCCAATCGAGTTCTGAATTGATGATTTTTGCAAGAAGTTGATCGTTTCCTGCAATTTGAGGCACGCGCAAACAGTCAACCTCAAGATTGTCGCTGTCCCAATAATTTGGGTTGCGGCATTGAACATATAAGGTTGGAGTGAAGGTTTCAATCTCAGTGAATGAGCCAGAGCCTACAGGGTTTTCGTTCGTGAAGGTTTCAGGTTTTTCTATTTTGCTCCAAATATGCTTTGGCACAATTGGGGCTTTAACAATTTCAAACGGCGCGTTTGAAGAGGCTTGAGTTAAAGAAAATATGGCTTTGTTGCCCTTAACTTTAACGGATTTCACCCAAGTATTTAGACCTGTACGGTCAAGCTCGGGTTTGTTTTTTAGCAGTTCCGTGGTGAAAGCCACGTCTTCTGCTGTGAAAGGTTTGCCATCAGACCATTTCGCACCATCACGAATAACAAAGGTCACCTCCATCAGATCATCTGACATATAGTAATCTTGCGCCATACGCATTACAGGCATATTGCCTTGCATTTGGTTAAAAATAACAAGAGGCTCAAACATGAATTCGGTTGTGGTTTCACGAGAAGTTTGCAGGAAAGGATTAAAATTACGCACCATTGTTGGATAAAATTGTGGAACAACGGTGAGGTAGTTTTTATCTTCCGCAGCGACAGTTGGTGTCATCAATGATGCAACAGCCGCAACAACGGCCACTGAAAGTTTTGTTTTATTTAAATTAGCAAGCATTGCAGTTCCTTTTTCGTTGCTTATTACTTTAATAAATTCTGATCTTATGGAAGGGATCAGGCCGGAGCTTGCTTTAAATAACGAAGGAAAATTTGGCTATTTAAATGGCCGTACAAGCGCTGTGCATGCTAAGGAAACGCTCCTTTGCCTTTCGGGTCAATCCTCTATCTCGTCAAAAACGTCAAAACGCCTCTCTCCTTTGTTAAAAACGTCAAAATGAACGGATTTGACGGAGTCATAACAGGGGCGATCTGAGTCAAACATTGCTTGTTAGGGGGTTAAAAAACATAAATATGTGTGTGCTCACTATTGATTAAGGGTATGTATAGCGTGCTATTTGTTGAGGGTGGGTACTTTGTTGACTAGGATCTCTCTTTTTTGTGAAAGCCGCTTTTTGGCAGAAATTTTTCAGTGTGATTTTGTTGTGAATCTCTTCTCATAAACGAAAAGCGATGGCATATTACGCTGAAATATTTTCTAAAAGCGATTTCGATACGTGCTGCTTTGATGAGCAAGGCGCTCATTTCTATCGACAAAGAAGTTTAAAAACAATAAAAATTAAGAGATAAAAGAGCGCAGGTGAGGGCTGGTGGAAAGCGATTTGCTGAGGATGGGGTTGTACCCGTCTCTTTTGACGCTGCGTGGATGTTGGCTTGGCTCGTTCAACCCCATCACAGAGTCTCTCTATGCTCAGGGTTTCACTCACTTGCCGCCTAGATGTATCTTCAATTACCATAGGTATATTGCATTAATACCCGTTCTATTAAGTAGTGAGTCAGATATTAGGCTGGAAAAATCGCCCTGAACAAGGTGTGAGTTTTCTCTAAGTGTTTATTTTAATTAAGAAATGTATAGAAGTGAGCGGTGATTGCAACAAGCAAGAATGATCCACTATTTATTGGCATTATCTGGGTGAATAAAACAATTAAAGAAAAAGTTGATGATAAATTAAATGTCATTTGGTGGTTTTTCGTTCGAAAAATGCTCTGAAGATAAATTTGCCGTGAAGGGGCTTCCCAATGATAAGAAGACTAAATATAAAAAAATATCTTGAAGGTCTACGCGATTTATTATATTTGCCAGGTAACAGCAAAGAAAAAAAGACAAGACAAAAAGATTTAATGAAGAGCAGAATGGTAATGCACTTTCCTCATTCAGATCCTGAAAAACAAAAAATGATTGTATTTTATTATCTA
>CAMRDW010000055.1 GCA_947041315.1 uncultured Enterovibrio sp. | reverse complement strand
TTTTTAATTATCAATAGCTTCTTGGTGAACAGTTACAATATTTCAGGCTTAAAAAGTGTTCGTGTGTAAACGCTTAACGGCCCTGGGTATTGCTCTTCAAATAAGGTGGATTTTAATTGCATTTCTAATGAGCAAAAGATCCAATTCATGCTCTTGCTCTGTTAACCAAAAAGGCACATCGGTCCAGCCGTCTTGAGTGAATAAAGCAAGATCTTGAATATAAATTTCAGCCGTCAAGGGGTCCCAAACCCCTTCCACGCGAACTAAACCCAGTTCGGTATCGAGCCTTGAGATTGAAAACGCTTCCATTAGAACCTCCTATTGTTCATTTATACAAGTATATCCAAAAGACTTAAAGACGCAGGTCGGAGGCAAGGAAGAAGAATCCCGGAACATAGACGTACTCTGTGATTGTGCTTCACGGACGCAGCTCACACAATTCTGTTTCAAAGACGACACTTAACACACTTACATTCTTTATTTTCGAGCCACTTCCTCTAAAAAAGCCCGTAATTTAAGAGGCTTTACAGGCTTAATTAAACAGGCATACCCTTGCTCTAATATTTTTAAAGCCGTCTCTTTTGTTTTATCTGCCGTTATCACAACACTTTTAAAATCATGACCAACTAACTCTTTTTTACATTGCTCTAAAACATCAAGACCCGTCAAATTACTCGTCAAATGATAATCACTAAAAATAATATCCGGCAAAAAACCTTCTTTAATCAAAAGCATTACCATCTCTAAATTTTCGGCCACACACACATGACAACCCCAACGAGAAAGCAAGGTATCCATTCCTAATAGTATCTCTCGTTCATTATCAACACAAAGAACCCGAACCCCTTGTAAAGGCAAAGAAAAATGAACAACTGGCTTAGGAGAAAGAAAGACATCTCGGCATTGCGCCGAAATAGAAAAAACAGAACCCCGTCCAGGCCATGATCGTAAATGCAAAGGTTGATTAAGAATACGACTAATACCACGAGAAATAGCCAAACCAAGTCCTAAACCTAATTCTGAATCCTTAAGGTCGGCCCGAGTGAATTCGTTAAATATGTCTTTTTGTCTGTCTTCATGGATCCCCGGTCCGTTATCCCAAACTTCAATCTGACAACCCTTTCCTTTACGCCGCACGCCAAGTAAAACTTTGCCTTTCGGATTATACCGAAATGCATTACTTAAAAAATTTTGTAATACTCGCCGCAACAGTCGTTTATCCGAACGAATTTGAAGACTGGTTGGCTGAACAGAAAAATACACTTCCTGCTGAGTCGCTATCACCCCAAATTCAGCGGCTAAAATAGAAAAAACTTCATTTAAATTAAAGTCCTCAATGCAAGCTTCCATTTTTCCCGACTCAAGACGAGAAATATCAAGAAGATCCACAATAAGCTCTTCCGCCGCGCCCAGCGCGCTTTCAATATGAGAAGAAATTTTTTTTACTTCAGCATCCCGCTCAAGACTGCTCAAAAAAGACGCAAACAAACGCGCTGCATTCAGTGGTTGCATTAAATCATGACTTACCGCTGCGAGAAGACGACTTTTAGACTGAGAAGCAAGTTCCGCTTCTTGGGTTGCATGGATCAAACGGCTGTTTAATGCCCCAAGCGCTTGGGTTCTTTCTACCACGCGGGCTTCCAATGTTTCATTGGATTGTTTAAGGGCTTCTTCTACGTTCCGAAAAGCGCTGATATCTGCAAAGCTCATCACAAAGCCCCCTCCTGGCATGGGGTTGCCTTGCACTTCAATCACTCGTCCATCAGGATAAGTTCTTGAGGAAATATGAGAAGCCCCTTCATACATATAAGCCACTCTCTTTTTAACCAATCCCTCAATGTCACCCAGGCCGCACAAACCTCGCTCAGCGTTATAACGCACAACATCAGCAATAGGCCTTCCCACCTGAATAAATCCGGCTGGAAAATTAAACAGTTCTATGTATCGGCGATTCCAAGCGACAAGTCGCAAATGCTTATCAACAACCGAGATCCCTTGACTGATATGCTCTATCGCCCCTTGAAGTAAACCACGGTTAAAATCAACAATTTCTGAGGCTTCATCCACGATATTAATGACATCGTCTAAACACAAATCTCGAGCAGACAATCCAGAATTCATCCGTCCCTCTGCTGTAAAATACGATCTAAAAGTTTTCCGCTTTTCTTCCATAACGCCCTCTTTTTCTTCCTTGCTTGATCTTGAATCAAGAAAACATCTCCACAAAAAGACCTCTTTTAAGAAATCAGCTCAAGAGGATGCAAATAAAATTTATCCGATTGACAAGATAAAAAGATAAGAAAAACTCAACGTAAATAAAGAGTAAGAGACAGGGGGTCTATTCAAAAAAACACATTTTCGTTCCATGAACGCATTCATTTTTTTACCCAAGACACTTGAAGTTTCATGCAGGTGGCAAGTAAATAAAACCTTGAGCACAAGCGCACATGTTATCGGGTTGAACGAACGCAGCCAACACCCAGGCAAGGTCAAAGGCGAGGGGTATAGGGTTTTTTATCATAGTCAGCACAAGAACAACAAGGAGCATAAGCATTGGCGCGAGTAAAATCTCTTTCAGCCTTAAAAAAGAAATTAGGTCCGATAAAGAACTTTTATAATATGCCATCCAAATTTCGTTTTGATGATCGTCGGTGTCAAAATATCACCTTGAAAACAAAATTTATCAAAAGCAGGCACCATTTGCCCTTTTTTAAACTCCCCTAAATCACCCCCTTTTTTAGCTGAAGGGCACACGGAATATTTCTTTGCGCAAGCTTGAAATTTTGCGCCTTTTTTTATCTGTTGGAGGATGTCTTCAGCCTTGTCTTGATGCTTCACTAAAATGTGCAAGGCGTGCGCTGTGTTTGCCATAAAAATCCAGACTTGTTATTTTTAGAAATCGAATTATATAGCAAATACATTCTAGATATACCCAAGACACTTAAAGACAAGCCTCTAAAAATGAAATCCCTGAATAACAAGGATCTTTGATTAAGCTCTCTTTTAAAGCCGTTTTTATTAAGCCCCTCCAGATTTTTCCTTAATGAAGAACTCAATCGATTGAAATTAAAATCAGATAACGAGAAAATCTAGCCGATTGTACGTTGACAGAAAAAACGCTCTTTTCACTGCAATCATTGAAATGATGAAATGCTATACCCTTCGCCTTTGAAGTTGCGTGAGACTTGCTTAAGCTCGTTCAGCCCAATCAAAGAATCCATCTATGCTCAGGGCCTTCACTCGCTTGGCGCAGGGGCGCATCTTCAAGTACTTTGGACATAGATTTATTGCATGAAAAACAAAACAAAAAGAATGATGCCCTCAAAGAGGTTAGTGGTTAAACTGCTAACTTAACATCTTCAATATCTGGCTGAAAATAATGGTTAATCTCTTTATTTATACGTCATGATGCGTTTTTCATTATCAACTATTAGGTAAAAGTATGATTATAGTGACAGGCGGTGCCGGTATGATCGGCAGCAATTTAATAAAAACCTTAAACGCGCATGGCCGCGAAGATATTTTGGTTGTGGACAACCTAAAAGACGGCACAAAATTCGTCAATTTGGTTGATCTAAAAATTGCAGATTACATCGACAAAGAAGATTTTATCGCACAAATTATGGCTGGCGATGACTTCGGAAAAATTGATGCGGTTTTCCATGACGGTGCGTGCTCTTCAACCACTGAGTGGGATGGAAAGTACATGATGCTCAATAACTATGAATACTCAAAAGAGCTTTTACACTTCTGTCTTGATCGTGAAATCCCCTTTCTTTACGCCTCTTCCGCTGCCACTTACGGCGCACAAGATAAAACCTTTATAGAAGAAGAAGCATACGAAGGTGCATTGAACGTTTATGGTTATTCCAAGCAACTTTTTGATAACTACGTACGCCGTCTTTGGAAAGACGCCAAAGCTCACGGAGAAACCCTTTCTCAAATCACAGGCTTTCGCTATTTCAACGTTTATGGCCCACGAGAAAACCATAAAGCCAGCATGGCCTCTGTCGCTTTTCATCTTAATAACCAAATTAAAGAAGGCAAAAATCCAAGGCTTTTTGAAGGCAGTGAGTCTTTCAAACGCGATTTCGTTTACGTCAGCGATGTATGCAAAATGAACCTTTGGTTCTTAAAAAATGGTCAATCCGGTATTTTCAATTGCGGAACAGGCCGTGCAGAATCCTTTGCTGCAGTCTCAGAAGCCGTAATAAAACACCATGCAGAGGCGGGTAAAGTCGGCCTTAAAATTGAAGAGATCCCTTTTCCCGATCACCTAAAAGGACGCTACCAAGCCTTTACAGAGGCCGATCTCACTAAAGTGCGTGCAGCAGGTTACACCGAAAAATTCAAAACAGTGGCAGAAGGCGTTGCCGAGTACATGTCAATTTTGAATAAATAACGACTTAAAACGGACTTCTGATCGTTTTATCCTTTTTTTACAAAAACCTGTCGAATGAATTCTTCATACCAAGAAGACATTCGATGGGCATAATGAATAGCCTCTAACTCTATGCCTCAAAAACCTCATACACACTCTTATCTCCCTAAATTTCAATGGGCCTTCCTTCATCCTCGATTTTGGGGGACTTGGATTGGCATCGGTCTTGCCATCATCTTGGCTTTTATTCCTTTTAGACTGAGAGATAAACTGGCCGAAATCATTGCAAAGCGTTTGGTTAGATTCAATAACAGAGCAAATAAACGCGCTCAAACCAATTTATTGATGTGTTTTCCAGATAAGACGCAAGAGGAGCGTTTCGCGATTTTAGAACAAAGCTACATAAATGCAGGCTGTGTTTTACTTGGCTTTGCCACCATCATGGTGCGCAGTAAAAGGTATTTAAAAAAACGCACATTATTTCAAAACGAAAACATCCTTACCCAATTGGTCGAAAAGGGCGAAAACATCATTTTGCTTGTTCCTCACTCTTGGGCCATTGATTATCCCGGCGCCCAACTTGCCTCTCGCGGCTTGCCTGTTGCTGCCATGGTTAAGAAACAATCCAACCCTTTAACAGACTGGTTAATGAATACCCAACGCTTAAAATACAATGCACGAACCCACGAGCGCGCAGACGGTGTGAAGCCTTTTATTAAATCTGTTCGTGAAGGTTTTCTGGGGTATTACCTTCCTGATGAAGATCATGGCCCAGAAAACAGCGTGTTTGTACCCTTTTTTGGAACTCAAAAAGCCACGCTATCAGGGCTTGGCAAGCTGGCTAAGCTCTGTCGTGCCAAAATTGTTCCACTCATGCCTGTATATAACCGAAAAACAGGAAATTTTGAGGTGATCATTCAGCCGCCACTTGAGCCTTTTCCATCAGAAAGTGAAGAAACCGACGCCCGCATGATGAACGCCCGTATAGAAGCGTTTTTGGAAAATGATCTCGCTCAATACATGTGGATAATGAACCTGCTTCGCTCGCAACCCGACGGCAGTCAGCTTTATTGATATACCCCAAATAATTGGAGATGCGCGCCTGTTGTAAGTGACTGAAGCCCTTGAACATAGATCTGCTATGTGATTGGGCTAAACGAGCGCGGCCAACACCCACGCAGCGTCAAAGGCGACGGATACAACACATAAACTCAATCAATGCCTATCATCATTTCATTTAAGCTGATGGACATAAGCGCCCTTTTCAATGGAGCCCTCACTAATGAACATTTTAATGGCCCTATCCCAGCTTGAAGTAACAGGGGCAGAAGTATATGCCACAACGCTCGGTAACGCATTGACTCAAAATGGCCACCGGGTTTTTTACGTTTCAGATACCTTAACTCAGCCCCATGACGGACCTTTTTTTAAGCTCGCGTTTAACAAACGCAGCATCCCTCGTCGTTTCTGGCATCTTGCCTACCTGATTTATTTAATCAAAAAGAACAAAATTCAAATGGTTCACGCTCACTCACGCGCGTCCAGTTGGAGCTGTCACATTGCTTGTAAAATCACAAATACCCCCATGGTCACAACAGTGCATGGCCGCCAGCCCGTCCATGCTTCACGCAAAAAGTTTCATGCCATGGGCAATAAAGCCATGCCCGTATGCGAGGCGATTTATCATCAACTGATCGATGAATTAAACGTCCCAGAATGCACCTTAGAAGTCAGTCGAAACGGCATTGATACTTCTCGTTATCTTTGGGGACCGCCTCCCCAGAATGAACGTAAAATCATCGCCCTTATAGGACGACTAAGCGGACCAAAAGGCGATTTATGTTTTCGCCTTTTAGATGAATGCCTCGATCTTGAAAAATACGATGTCAAACTGGCCACAGGCAGTAAGGGAAGCGCCCGATTTGATAAATTCAAAGACAAAGTTGATTTTGTTGGATATGTCGAAGACATTCCAAGCTTGGTTGCAGGAGCCGATTTAGTGATAGGGGCCGGGCGAGTTGCAATGGAGTCTCTTCTTTGTGGACGCCCAACGATTGCGATAGGCGAAGCCATTAATATTGGCCCCGTGACCCTTGAAAACCTAGACAAAGCGATGGCAAGTAACTTTGGTGATGTCGGTAAAAAAGAGCTGGATATCGATTTTTCAGCCATTCCAGAGCAAATTCGAAGCGCTTTATCTGAACGGCATTGCGAAAAAGACGTCACAGAAAAAATCAAACAAAACTACAGCTTAAAAAATATCGTCTCTCATATCGAGTCCATCTATCAATCTGTTTACGTTTACACCAAACGCAAAGATATTCCCGTTTTGATGTACCACCGCTTTATTGATAAAGGATCAGAAAAAGGCACGATTGCGCCTTACCTTGACATCAAAATGTTTGAAAAACACCTGAAGCTACTTAAACGGCTTGGTTTTGAAACCCTGACCTTTTCTGATTTAAAAAACAAAGGCATGATGTCTCGTTTTGAAGCAGGAAAACGCTATTGCATCATCACCGTAGACGATGGATTCAAAGACAATTACACCTTGATGCTTCCGCTTTTAAAAAAATACAACTTTAAAGCCGTTGTTTACGCGGTCACTGGGGTTGACTTTAATCAATGGGATGTAGAGCATCCGCAAACGCCTGAAAAATCGTTTTTTTTAATGGACGCCCAAGAAATAAAAGCAATGGCAGATTCAGGACACATCGAGTTTGGAGGACACACCTTAACACATCCTCACCTCAATGCCCTTTCACCCAAAGAACAAGAACACGAAATAGCGCAAAACAAAATACAACTCGAAACCATATTGGGCCAAAAACTGATTTCTTTTGCCTACCCCTACGGAGACTGGGATAAACACACCCCAACCCTGGTAAAAGAATTAAATTATGATTTCGCCGTTGCAACCAACAGCGGCCCTTTAGCGCTTCATGAAGACCCGTTTTTAATTCGTCGTATTGGTATTTTCCCAGGAACAGACTCTTTTTCGCTCCTCAGAAAAATAACGGGCCATTATCTGTTTCGAAAAGCCGCCCCAAAAAAAGACCGATTTGCGAGCCTCAAATTTAAATTAAGAAACAAGCTCACCATCGCAGCAGGAAACAAGGTTGAATTTGGTCTCAAAAATAGAATACGCAAATGCACCATCGACATTCACGGAAAGGGCAACACACTGATTTTCAAAAATGGCGCAAACCTTAAAGGGGTACACATCGAAATCGTTGGAAACAACTGCACCTTGAGCATTGGAAAAGACTGCGTCATCGGTGAAGGCACTTACTTGTCTACAAAAGAAAACAAGACTCATCTTACAATTGGTGATAACTGTATGCTTTCGCGCAATGTAAAAATCATGACCAGTGATGGACATGATATTATCGACTTGAAAAGTGCCAAGCGTATCAACGAGGCTAAAAACATCACGATTGGAAATCACGTCTGGCTTGCAGATGGTGTTATTGTACTCAAAGGGCGCACCATCGGAAATGGGGCTGTGATTGGGATCCAATCCATAGTGACGCAAGATATCCCAGAAAACGCAACGGCAGCTGGAAACCCTGCAAAAGTCATCAAAAAGGATATTTCATGGGACGAAAAGCTGACTTACACCCGAGATATTTGAAGATGCAACTTGGTAAAAAGAGCAAAAAATGAGTGAAGCCTTTGAGCATACATGCACTATGTGATTAAATTGAACAAATGCTACAGCATTCTTGCAGCTTCAAAGGCGACGGGTATACCCTAGATATTTGACGTTGTAGGTAGGCGGCAAGAACAAAAAGCCCCTGAGCATAGATATTCTATTTGTTTGAGCTTTGAGAGCGCAGCCAACACCCCTGCAGCTTTAAAGGCGACAGGTATACCCAAGATATTTAATCTTGTAGGTAGGCGGCAAGAACAAAAAGCCCCTGAGCATAGATATTCTATTTGATGGGGCTTTGAGAGCGCAGCCAACACCTCTGCAGCTTCAAAGGCGACGGGTATATTTTTTAAAACAATTAAGCAGACAATATTAGGCAATAAAAATTTATCTTTCGCTAATGCGTCTTCTTTATTTTTTTATTGCCTTCTTTAACAAAAAAAAACGCATTATTAGAATAATTTCATTGCTCAAAACAGACAAAGTTAGTAATTATATATTCATATATTTACAACTTTTTTTCTTTACATAAATAAAAGAGAAATTGGATGTATAACACTGATAACATACATTTTAATAATGATAAACCAATGAAAATACTTGTAATCGGACCGTCCTGGGTTGGTGATATGGTTATGTCACAAAGCCTTTATATTCAAATTTTTAATAAATATCCTACAGCAAAAATTGATGTATTAGCTCCGGCATGGTGCAAGCCCATCCTTGAACGTATGCCTGAAATCAATCACCCTATTGAAATGCCGATAGGCCACGGTCAAGTCAATATTATTGGTCGATGGAAGATAGCAAGATCACTGAAAAAAGAAAAATATGATCTCGCCTTTATTTTACCCAATTCGGCAAAATCATCCCTCATTCCTTTCTTTGCGGGTATTCCTGTACGCACGGGCTGGAAAGGAGAAATGCGTTACGGCTTGCTCAATGATCTTCGTCCAAGTAAAGAGGAATTCCAGTACATGGTAGAGCGATACGTCGCCCTTGCCTATGACAAAGAAAACATGCGCCAAGAGGTTAACTTAGAAACCCTTGCCTATCCGAAATTAACTGTAAACGATGAAAATCAACAATTACGATTAAGAGAGTTCAACATCAAGGCAAATATGCCTATCGTGGGATTGTGTCCTGGCGCTGAATTTGGCCCTGCAAAACGCTGGCCTGAACAATATTATGCCGAAGTGGCCCTTAAGCTTATCGAGCAAGGTAATCAAATTTGCCTTTTCGGGGGCCCAAAAGATGCCGAAACAACCCATAAAATCATTCAGTCCCTCCCTCTCGAAAAACAAGATTTCTGTTTTGATTTAGCTGGAAAAACAGCCCTTAACGATGCCGTTGATTTACTTGCCGCTTGCCATAGCGTGATTTCCAATGACTCAGGATTAATGCATGTGGCAGCCGCTGTCGGCGCAAAAATTGTCGCCATTTATGGTTCAAGCTCCCCAAAGTACACGCCACCACTGTCTAAACAAGTGAAAATGGTTAATACAGACATCAGTTGTCGTCCCTGTTTTAAAAAAGAATGCCCATTTGGACACTTAAAATGCCTAACAGAGCTGACTCCTGCTGTCGTGATGAAAGCCTATTCTGAACTACAAGCCATTCAATAAATGAGATAATAATGAAAAAAAAACCAACAGCCTCACCTTATGCATGGTTTGAACGAGGTGCTTATACATCGAAAAGTGCAAAAGCATATTTAAACCATGAATTTAATCCCCTCACTATCAAAAAAGTGGCCGTTATTCGTCATGCGGCCTTAGGGGATCAAGTGATCACTCGACCTTTTCTCGTCGAGCTTCGTAAATTTTTTCCTAAAGCAGAGATCACCCTCGTTGGGGTCTCCAACTACCAATATGGTCTTCCATCCGATCTTGCCGATAAAATCCTTATCATGCACGGCAAAGACAAAAAAAAAGAGATCACATATAAAGACAAGCTAGAAAATATCAAAGCCCTTGGCGAGCAAGACATTATTTTTGATGTTGCAGGCACAAATCGCTCTTATTGGATGATGGCCCTCAGCAAAGCCAAATTAAAATTTGGGTTCCCCCACAAACCTTATTTAAAAGGCCTTCTTTATAACGTGGCCGTGGCCCGCTCTGATTTCCAAGCAGAAGTTGAAATCATGCTCGATATGTTGAGACTGCTCGGGCACCGCCCTCCTTCTCGATTGGATTTCGCCTACCCAGATCATAAAGAATTATGTGATAAAACAAATCCTTTTGTGCTTTATTTCAATGGCTGCTCCCAACCAAGACGCACGTTGAGCAACGGTCAAATGTTCGGTTTACTTGAAGAAGCAAGTGCGCGCGTTCCCGATAAAACACACATTTATCTTGAAGGCTTACAAGAAAGTGAAAAAGGCGGGTATCTCTCCCCTTTACTTGAAAAACCGAACTTCAAAATTCAAGCCTGCATGCCACTCAGTGAATTGATCCGATTTATTGCCAGAGCCAGTTTGGTTGTTTCTGTCGATACCGGCGTGCTCAATGTCGCGGTTGCAACTCACACACCCACACTCGGCTTGTTTTATTCGACCAACCCTTATCGCGTCATGCCAAGATATGAACCCATTCACACTATTATCTTAAACCCTGACGCCTCTATTCCAAAAAATGAGTCAATCCTTAATGCCATTGAATTAAAAACATAAATTTAGGCAATTAACCTTATTTAATTGAGTCAATGCCATGAAAATCTTCGTTATCAGTTTAAATTCATCATTAGAACGCAGAAAAAAAATAATCATGCAAATGACAGAGCATTCTTTGGATTTTACATTTTTTGATGCGATAAATGGGGCGACAGAGCACCCTCCCATTTTAAATGACTATTCCAATGAAAAACGCCTTGCGAAAAAAGGGTACTCTTTAAATCCAGGAGAGCTTGGATGCTTCGCGAGCCATTATTCTTTATGGCAAAAATGCTTCTTATTAAATGAACCCATCGTCATCTTAGAGGACGACATTCATTTTAATGAGCATTTGAATACAATCCTTGTATGCATAGAAAAATACATTCACCAATTAGGGCTCGTCAGGCTCTCTCGAACACTGAAGCCTTCTTTTATTAAGCTCTTTTCTATGCCTAATGAATCGATGATGGTGAAGTACACAAAACCGGCAAAAGGTGGTATGGGGTATGTTTTGTCGCCAAAAGCTGCCAAAAAACTGATAAACAAAACAAAAGATTGGCACGATCCTGCGGATGATTTTCTTGAAAAAGAGTGGCTACACAATGTGAAAATTTTTGGTGTGGAACCCCCCTGCTTGACTCATGATTTTGAAGTCGATTCCGAGATAGGTGAAAGGAAAAAATGCGTTCAACCTGTTTTAAAACGAGTCCAACGAGAGCTTTACAGAAGCTCTGAATGGCTATTAAATCAGGCCGTTAGCCTTCCTTTCAATGCTAAAATCAAACTGGGTTTATTCAAAATTGAAAAAAATACTTGATTACCTTTTAGGAGTACCGAAAACCCTGTACGTCAATTTTCGCCTTTGCCGTTTAAAAGATGCCGTAAAGCTTCCGATTGTTGTCTCCAGAAAAGTGAAATTTGTCTCTTTATCCGGTTATGCCACCTTTGACAAAGTGCGCCCCGGAATCGTTCGTATTGGATTTGGAAGTGTAGAAACGCTCGATTACCAATATGAACGGACACTTTTATTTATAAAAGGGCATGCCCATTTCAAGGGAAAAGCAAAAATAGGAAAAGGCTCCAGAATTTCAATTACAGGAAAATGCACCTTTGGTGACCAATTTCATCTTTCTGCTGCGGGAAAAATCATTTGTAGAAAAGACATTGAATTTGGAGAAAAAGTGCTTGTTTCTTGGGAAACCTTAATTACAGACACAGATCACCATGCCGTTTTTGACCAAGACACAAACAAGAGAATAAACCCAAATAAGCACGTTATCATTGGCAATAATTGCTGGATTGGCGCACGCGCAAATATACTAAAAGGTGTTTCACTTTCAAGCAACACCGTTGTGGGTTCCTCCAGCGTTGTGACGGGTATCTTTAAAGAAGAAAACACCTGCCTTGCCGGTAATCCTGCAAAAATAATCAGAAAAAACACCTGTTGGGCAGAATAATAAAACACGAGACCCATCCTCTATAAAATGGAGCTTAATTGAAAATGAACAATAGCTTATTACCCATTATTAGCATTGTCTGCCCTTGCTTTAATGAAGAAGAGGCTTTGCGCTCTTTTACCTTAAAAATACGCAGCATTTTGGCGCAAACCAAGTACACTTATGAGCTTCTTTTTATTAATGATGGAAGCACAGATAAAACGCTTTCCGTCTTAAATGAACTCTCCAAAAATGATCCCCAAATGCGTGTTATTAATCTTTCTCGCAATTTTGGCAAGGAAGCGGCGATGACCGCAGGACTCGATCACGCAAAAGGCGAAGTGATTATTCCTATCGATGCAGACCTGCAAGACCCGCCTGAACTGATTCTTGATTTTCTTCGTGAATGGGAGAAAGGTTTTGACGTAGTCCTTGCAAAACGCATAGACAGAAGCTGCGACACTTTAAGAAAAAAATTATCGGCCAATCTTTTTTATAAATTTCATAACGCCATCGCCGACGTGGAAATCCCAAATAATGTGGGTGACTTTCGTCTTATCACGAGAAAAGTGGTTACAGCCATCCAGCTTCTTCCAGAAAATCAACGTTTTATGAAAGGCATATTTTCTTGGGTTGGCTTTAAATCATCCACCATTGAATACGTGCGCCAACCTCGTAGCGCAGGAAAAAGCAGTTTTAATAGTTGGCGTTTATGGAATTTTGCCCTTCAAGGGATCACGAGCTTTAGCACCTCTCCGCTTCGCATCTGGCTTTACTTAGGCGTGATGGTTTCGGGATTGTCCTTCTGTTATGGCAGTTTTATTATCTTAAAAACCCTTATTTTAGGGGTTACGCTTCCTGGTTACGCCTCACTTTTAACGGTTGTATTATTCTTAGGTGGGATCCAGCTTATCGGTCTTGGTGTGATGGGTGAATATTTAGGCCGTCTCTATATGGAATCGAAACGAAGGCCTATTTATATCATTGATACAGATAATTTCTCTGAACATCAAAAAGCCCCCCCTCAATGAAAAGCATTTTACTGACAATCCTCCATCATAAAATAACCCGGTTTGTTTTTGTCGGTGGCCTTGCAACTCTAACTCACATTGGGGTTGCATTCTCCGCTATCTATTTTTCCGCCATACCCGTTTTTATTGCAAATATATTCGGCTTTAGCGTCGCTTTTGGCCTTTCATATTTAATGCAATCTCTTTTTGTTTTTAGAAAAAGTCTCACGAGAAAAAATGCTTTCCGTTTTTTCATTGTTCAATTTTCAGCATTACTTATTTCGCAAATAATCAGCGGATTATTTGACACAACAAATAATTATATTCAAACCTTACTTATCGTTTTCATGCTCCCTGTTATTACCTACCTTATTCACAACCTTTGGACATATAAACAAGGTCCATCGGCACACAGCTGAGTCAATTTATGAATATTGATTTCTTGAACCGCCATTTCTTAATCTTTCATCGTGTTGGATTCATTTTAGGGATACTGCTTTCGCTTCTTTATGCCAGTAATCAAATTTTAACGGGTGATCAAACTCAAATGTTGTACAAAGGCTACCTTGGAGCCTATCAAGACATTTGGCTTGCCTTTGGAAATGCCGCAAGCGCTGTTGGAAATGTCCCTGGCTCACTTTCCTCTTGGTTGGTTGGTGGCCCCTTGCTCATTTGGGATAACCCTTGGGCTCCGATGCTCTTGCTTCTTGCTCTTCGAGCTTGTGCATTTTTTATGTTTGATGCTGTTTTTAAATCCGTCTTCACCCAGCCTGTTCGTCTGCTTTTTCTTGTTGGATTTTGGTTAAACCCTTGGCTCCTTTATGACAGTCTTTTATACAACCCGGCCTATCTTTGTTTCTTTAGCGCCTTGCATTTTTGGTCTGCCTTTAAATTAAAAGACCAGCCTTCTTTTATTTATACCCTGCTTCATGTGTTAGCCATCGGTGGCGCGATGCAGCTTCATTATTCTTGGCCTATTTTAGCGCTTATTTCTTGTTATTTGCTTTACAGAAAAATGGCTCATCCTTCCTGGGTTGGCGTTTTCAGTGCAGGCGCGATTATTTTGATCTCTCTTATTCCGTATTTTCAAGAGATGATCCAGAACGAAAGTATTCAACGAGAAAGTGATCGCTACATTGGCTATGGCGCCGTACATGTTTACCCTGTCATAAAAGCACTCATTTATTGGTTTCGATATGGATCCAGTCTCTTTTCAAATCGCATCATTTCCGATGTCACTTTTGATTGGCTAACCCACACCCAATGGCTACAAAGTGTTTTCCAATTTATTTGGGAAGCCTTACTTTATGTCCTCGGCATTGTCAGCTTGGTTATTAGTGCAAAAATAAATTGGCGAAGTTTGAAAAGAATTAAACCCTTCATAAAACGGGGCGAGATTATTTCAAATAATCACATTTGGGTTCTGTTGTTTTCTGGCGCAGCTGTATTTTCTATCATCATTAATGCGATGCTCTCCCCCATCACCTTCTCTTATTGGCATTTAATTTTAACCTTTCCTCTCGCATTATTTCCTCTTTTGGTCGCCGCCGAAAAATGGGCAAAAGTAAAACAAATCCTCTTTATTCGGTCTATCAGTGGATTATTTATCTTCTTTGTTTTTGTGAATCTTGTCGCGTCAAATGACAGCAATAAATATTCTTTTAAATTGGATTATGTTCAACAAGTCAATGCATTTTTAATTGATGAAAACCTGCAGTGAGATATTTATTCTTTTTCCTGAAAAGGAAATAAATATTCGGTTTCCACTGACACTGCCAACCATTGCTTATTTTGGTTTTGAATAAGCCAAAAAGAAGGAAGTTGATAATAAGCGAGACGTAATGCTTCGGCTTTATCTTTGAAATGCACCTCGACAATGGAAGCCTCAGGCAAATGAGCTTCCAATCTTTTATACATAGTATCATCCACTTGAGATCCTGAAAGATGCAACCAACGCGCTGCCAATTCAGACGCACTGACAGACAAAGGCTGGTTCGTTTGCCAAGGCGTCCCCTCTTTCAAAACGAGACGATTAAAAATAAAACGGTCAACGTTTTTTTCTTTAGGAAATAAAGAAATTACATCTGAAGCAATGGCAGATTTTTCCTCTTCAAGTTCAGTAAGATAACTTCTTAAATAGGCGGGTAAATTAATTAAAGCAATGAAGACTAAAACCCCAAGAATGAGGAAATTATTAAAAGTACGGCGAGAAGGAGCAGGCATTATCTTGTCTCTTGAGAGGCTTAAATTTCATTGTATACTTGAGCCCCCAGCAGCCGCACCTTTCGTGCGCTCTTTCTTTCATCTCAGTCGCATTTGTCATGGGGATATTCGTTGAAATAGCCATAACCCCCTTTGCCTTTGAAGCAGGCTTGCCGCTTCCTGCGCTCGCTCAACGACTGATGACATCAAGTCAAATCGACAGTTCGAACAATAGAATCTGAAGATGCCGTATTCATTTTATTGATTTAATTTACGACAATTTCAATTTTATCTGCGCTAAAGCCAAGCATTTCATCTTTGCACTCAACAATAATCAATTAGGTTGCAATGTCGGTGGAAAACAAAAGCATTTCCCATACATCAATGACCTGGATTTAGCAGAGCATTCCCTCAGGCAAGTCTGGATAAAAGAGCCTCCTCCCTTCAGGTTTCGCAGTAAACATTTAAAAACAAAGCATAAAACACCTGCGCCATGTGTCTGGCTTAGCGTGATTAAACACCTTTTCATGGCTCAATCAGCGCGACCAACCAAAGACGGTGTAAAGGCGGAAGAATTACATAAAGATTTGAATATCAAATTTTAATTGAGAAAAATCGCTAATAAAAACAGTAAGAAGCAAAAATAACCCGATTTTCATGTCAATTTGCGCACCGTTTCGGCTCGAATGTTTGAGTATCACAAACCCGCTTAATCCATTCGAACTTTGTCGAAAATTACTCATCAATGCAACACATTTTGGTTATGAAGCATTAGGTCGATTACGGGTGAGAGCGTAAAATCAGCGCTTAAAGAAATTCACTTTTCTTATGCGAAACCTTTTATACCCAAGACACTTGAAATTGCGTGCCTGCGCCAAGTGAGTGAAGCCCTTGAACATAGATGACATGCGATTGGGCGGAATGAACCTAGCCAGCACCCACGCAGCTTCGAAGGCGACGGATATAGCATTTTTTCTCCCTCTCTTTTAAGGACGTAAATGATGAGCGCCACTTTTTATCAGCAAATTCGCAATCAAATTGAAGAAATAAAAGCTGAAGGCCTTTATAAAACGGAGCGGGTGATAACCTCTGAGCAGAAAGCAGAAATTAAAGTTGCATCAGGCCAAGAGGTGCTCAATTTTTGCGCGAACAATTACTTAGGTTTGGCGAATCATCCTGAATTGATTAAATCAGCACAAAAAGGAATGGATGATCACGGTTTTGGCATGGCGTCTGTGCGTTTTATTTGCGGTACACAAGATGCGCATAAAACATTGGAAGAAAAATTATCGCAATTTTTAGGCATGGAAGACACCATTCTTTATACCTCTTGTTTTGATGCAAATACGGGTTTATTTGAAACCCTATTGGGCGAAGAAGATGCCATTATTTCCGATGCCTTAAACCATGCCTCTATCATTGATGGCGTTCGTTTATGCAAAGCCATGCGTTTTCGCTATTCAAATAACAACATGCAAGAGCTTGAGTCTCAGCTTATAGCAGCAAAAGAAGCCGGGGCACGTCACATTCTTGTCGTCACAGACGGTGTATTTTCGATGGATGGCGTTGTGGCAAATTTGCCTGCTATATGCGATTTGGCTGAAAAATTCGACGCATTGGTCATGGTGGATGATTCTCACGCTGTGGGCTTTATGGGGGATCATGGAAGAGGAACCCATGAATACCATGACGTAATGAGCCGCATTGATATCATTACAGGCACTCTTGGAAAAGCGATGGGCGGCGCTTCAGGTGGCTACACTTCAGGAAAAAAAGAAGTGATAGACTGGTTGCGTCAACGTTCACGTCCTTATTTATTTTCTAATTCTTTGGCTCCTGCCATTGTGGCGGCCTCTATTTGCGTGATTGATTTACTAAAAGAAAACACGCACCTTCGAACCCAACTTTTTGATAATGCACGCCACTTTAGATCCCGTATGGGAGAGGCTGGATTTACATTGGCAGGGGCAGATCATGCCATCATTCCAGTGATGTTGGGAGACGCTAAAGTGGCCGCTGAATTTTCTGAACGCATGATGAAAGAAGGCATTTATGTTGTCGCATTTTCATTTCCTGTGGTGCCAAAAGGCCAAGCCCGTATACGCACACAAATGTCCGCAGGTCATAACCGTGAGCAATTAGATTTAGCCATTGATGCCTTTATCCGCGTAGGTAAAGAAATGGCCTTGATAGGATAAATGATAATGACAACAACAATGAAAGCATTGGCTAAATTAAAATCCAAACCTGGCATTTGGATGACTAACGTTGAGTTGCCGAAATTAGGCCACAACGACTTATTAATTAAAATTCGTAAAACAGCCATTTGCGGTACGGATGTGCATATTTACAATTGGGATGAATGGTCACAAAAAACCATCCCTGTCCCTATGGTTGTTGGGCATGAATATGTAGGTGAAGTGGTTGGAATAGGCCAAGAAGTACGCGGTTTTAATATGGGAGACCGCGTCTCTGGTGAAGGGCATATCACCTGTGGACATTGTAGAAATTGCCGCGCTGGGCGCACACACCTTTGCCGCAATTCGATTGGTGTCGGAGTGAACCGCGAAGGGGCTTTTGCGCAATATCTTGTTATTCCTGCGTTTAATGCATTTAAAATCCCAGATGATATCAGTGATGATTTAGCCGCTATTTTTGACCCGTTCGGAAATGCAGTTCATACCGCACTTTCTTTTGATTTGGTCGGTGAAGATGTGCTTATCACAGGAGCGGGCCCCATTGGGATCATGGCTGCTGCCGTTGCAAAACATGTGGGCGCGCGCCATGTAGTGATAACCGATGTGAACGAATACCGTTTAGATTTGGCACGAAAAATGGGCGTGACTCGCGCTGTGAATGTAATTAACGAAAAGCTTGAAGATGTCATGAGCGATTTGGGCATGAAAGAAGGCTTTGATGTCGGGCTTGAAATGTCAGGCAATCCTTCTGCTTTTAATAGCATGCTTAAAACAATGAACCACGGCGGGCGCATTGCTCTTTTGGGGATCCCGCCTTCAGACATGGCCATCGATTGGAACCAAGTGATCTTTAAAGGTTTGGTGATTAAAGGCATTTATGGCCGTGAAATGTTCGAAACCTGGTACAAGATGGCAAGCCTGTTGCAATCGGGCTTAGATTTATCACCCATTATCACGCACCATTTTAGTGTGAATGATTTCCAAAAAGGCTTTGATGCAATGTGTTCTGGTCAATCTGGAAAAGTGATTTTGGATTGGGAATAAAAAAATTAACACGATGCTCGGCTTTATTTTCGAGAGGTCATAAAGACCTATTGATTACGCAGCGCTGCAAGCACATCCTTGTAAGCTTAATTTGGAGATCCTGTTTTCAATCTTGCTGCATCTCTAGGTTATTTTTCACCTGACATTGAAATTATTTCATTCAATATAAAAGTTGAGCATCCCGTAAAATATGAAAAAAGCCTCAAGATTTCTTGGGGCTTTTTTTTGTTTCTA
>CAMRDW010000054.1 GCA_947041315.1 uncultured Enterovibrio sp. | reverse complement strand
GTGCATATGAGGAACTAAAACGATTTCAGGCTCTTGCGTAACATCAGTTAACAAGCAAGAATGATCAGATGTTCAATGGGATTGCTATTATATGACTTCTTTTATATGTTCTTCTTTCCAATAAAATACATCCTATTCCCGTCGCCTTTGAAACTGTGTGGGTGTTGGCTCGGCTCGTTCAGTCTAATCACATAGTCCATCCATGTTCAAGGACTTCACTCGCTTGCCGTCTACACGCATTTTAAATTACTTTGTATACCGCCGCCTTTGAAGGCACAGGCTTCTTGGCTGAGCTTTCAAAACCCAATCAGATGGTTAATCTATCCTCAGGCGTTTTTCGCCCTTATAGCCTACCTGCACCTTCACATATTTTGGATATAACATGCCTTATGAATTTAAAATCGAAGACTCCGAAAACATAATCCTTAAATTAAGCTTGTAGCCAAAAAGTGACTGGACCGTCATTTATTAAGCTCACCTTCATATCGGCTGCAAAAATGCCATTTTCAGTGTGTACTCCACTGTCTTTACAGTGTTTCGAAAAAAGCTGATAAAGTCGTTCTGCTTCTTTCGGATCTGCCCCATTAAAGCTTGGACGCATTCCTTTTGTAGTCTCTGCCGTTAAAGTAAACTGAGACACAATAAGTACCTTCCCTTCAATTTGCTTTACATTCAAATTCATTTTGTCATTTTCATCCCCAAAAACACGGTAGCCCAATACTTTTTCATGTAAACGGTGCGCATTTTTCTCATCGTCACCTTTTTCAACGCCAAGAAAAACCAGTAAACCAGAATCAATAGCACCAACAATACATCCATCAACCAGAACACGGGCTTCACTTACTCTTTGCATTAAAGCTATCATATTGTTTTACTTCTCTATTTTTTTCGGCCAGTCTGAAAAGTTTGGTGGTGTTTTTTTCTTTTTAGGGATCCATAATTCACTTTCACCTAAGGAGGCCGTCATCTCCGCACCAAGTAAGACAATGCACCAACTCAGATATACCCAAACAAAAAGCAATGGGATCACAGCCAATGCTCCATATATAAGTTCATATGAAGGAAAATTCACCGCATAGATTGCAAAGGCTTTTTTGCTAAATTCAAATAACACACTCCCACTGACTCCGCCAAGCAAGGCATGCCACACAACAACTTGACAATTTGGCACCAAGATATACAAACCAAAGAACGCCAAGGTGGTTAAAATAAATGGCAAAGCCATCAGCATTTTAGGAGCCCAAAGCTCAATACCTTGAAGATCAAGTAAATTAAGTGACCCTAAATAAGAGCTCACGGCAATGCTTGTTCCAACCATAACAGGACCAAGGGTCAATACCATCCAGTAAAGAGAAAAAGAAATGAGCAACGCACGTTTTTTCTCTACTCGCCAAATATAATTAAGGCTTCGGTCTATTGCCGAAATCAACATTAAGGCAACAACAAATAAAAATGACACACCAACGGCCGTCATCTTTCCTGCATTAGCAACAAATTCATCCAAATATTGCTCAAGTACCTCACTTGAAGCCGGAACAAAATTATGCAAAACAAAAGATTTAATTTCTATTCCCGTTTCCGCAAAGCTCGGAAAAATCGATAACGCAGAAAGTACCACTGAAATCAATGGAACGAGCGAAAGAAGAGTGACATATGCCATGTAGCCAGCACTGACCATCAATCTGTCGTGAGCTGTGCGCTGATAAAGGTGCTTAAAAAAGGCAATGATTATTTCTACCAAATGAGGTAATGAATGCTTGAGTCTTTTCATCTGTTCGATCATATTCTGTTACCAAAGAGTTAATCATACATTAATCCATCAAGGAGTTAATCTTGCGTTTACTATCCATTATATTTATTTTCTTGAGTCTTACGGGCTGTCAATCTGCCTATTATGCAACCATGGAGCAAGTTGGAATTCAAAAAAGAGAAATTATGGCAGATCGCGTTGAAAGTGCCTCCAAAGCACAAGAAGATGCAAGTAAAGGATTCACAAAAGCCCTCATTTCTATTCAAGACATTTCAAGTCCTAATGCTGGAGAACCTGAAGATGTGTATAAAAAAATACACAACCAATACAAAGAAAGCAAAAACGCAGTAAATAATGTTCACAATCGTATTAATTCTGTAAAAAGTGTCTCTGACGCCTTATTTGCAGAGTGGCGTGAAGAATTAAAGCTATATTCCAATTCTCGATTAAAAAAAGAGAGTGAAATAAAGCTCGCGAATACTGAACACAGTTATAAACAAATGCTAAACGCCATGGAAAAAGCAGAAAGCAAGATGGAACCAGTATTAAGCACCCTGCACGACAACACCTTGTATTTAAAACACAACTTAAATCCTGTCGGAGTTAGAGCACTGCAAAACGAATTTAAGTCCTTAAAAATAAAGATTAATTTATCGATTCACGACATAAAAGCGGCCGTTGAAAAATCAAACCATTTTCTAGAAACCTTAAAACGCTAACTAAAAAATCAGTTATTAATATGCAATTGTTTTTCAGTTGTTTAAGATCTAGGTGGCTTTTCTCTGTGCAACAAGAGAAGAGATAAAAAAAGAAGCATATCTCACTTCAACAACCCATTGCTTTATTATAAATACAATTTAACTAACATAATAAAAAGTAATAGATTTTGAAAAAATATAAGAAATGCCGTGATCCGCCATAAAAGGAAAACTTCAGTGTTCAATGAGAATAATACCAATCCCATTAAACATTTGATCATTCTTGCTTGTTAAAACCAGCGATAACATCGTTATGAATGTCTCAATTAGAATAACTCGTTATCGACAATTCAGGGGCTTGTTCTCAGTGATTTTTTTGGCGCAATTTCTGACTAACGACTCAATGGAATTGGTATCAATTAGACACCTTGATATTCATAATTAAATTTAAAAGGATTAAAGATTCTCAAAGAAAATAGAATTCTTTTTCAATCAAAGAAGCATCTCTTCTTCTTTTTTTAAAAGAACGACATTCGCTCAAAGTATAAAATTAACTTTTGAATATTAAATTAAAAAAGAATTTTTTGTATACCCAAAAAAATTGAAGATGCGTATAGCCTCCAAACAAGTGAAGCCCTGAGCATAGATGGCTATGTGATGGGGCTGAACGAGCCTACCCACACCCAAACAGCGTCATCGACGGCAGGTATAACAAACCTGCTTTTTCAGAGGTTTCTTATGTACAAATATTTTTTATTTGAGTCTTAATGTGTATCAGATGATTTTCGAAAAGAATATTTAAATTCAGGGGCAGGAGGGGGAGATGTTATATCTGAATTTGTTATTGGTAAATTATCTATATTTCCAACAAAAACAACCTCAGGAAAGATACCCGATGAATCAACTGCTGATTCTTCAATGAAGACAATTTGTTGTTTATACATAAATATTTGTCCATTAAAACCAAATAACTATCTCTTCTTTAATTTTTTCTGAGTGTCATAGGGTGCGATATAAGCATCTCAGGAGAAATATTAAAAATGGGATTAGCTTGAATTCTAGACAATATTACAATTTATCAAATATATTTCAACAATTTAAATCCCCTTTCGAACAAATCGTTCAAAAGGGGATGAGAAGGCATTGCCTTAGATATCTATTCGCATAGCAACCTAAAAGAATTTATTTAGTGCGACCAAAGCGCTTACGATCATTTTCTGTTAGGAGTTTTTTACGGATACGGATGCTAACAGGTGTCACTTCAACCAATTCATCGTCATCAATAAATTCAAGTGCTTGCTCAAGCGTATACTTGATTGCAGGACTTAAGACTTGGGCATCATCCGTACCAGAAGCACGCACGTTCGTTAACTGCTTACCTTTCAAACAGTTCACAGTGAGATCGTTAGAACGGTTATGAATACCAATAACTTGGCCCTCATAAACTTCGTCAGCGTGCTCAGAGAAAAGACGGCCACGCTCTTGGAGGTTAAACAATGCGTAGGTCAAGGCTTTACCCGTAGCATTCGAAATTAAAACACCGTTTTTACGTTGACCAATGATTCCAGGTTTCATTGGACCGTAATGATCGAAGGTGTGATAAATCAAACCAGAGCCTGAAGTGAGGGTCATAAACTCTGTTTGGAAGCCAATCAAACCACGCGATGGCATGATGAAATCCATACGTACACGGCCTTTACCGTCAGTAGACATATTGGTCAGCTCACCTTTACGTAAGCCAATTTTCTCCATTACGCCACCTTGGTTTTCTTCGACAACGTCAATGGTGACCATTTCGAAAGGTTCCATCTTTTGGCCGTTTTCTTCTTTGATGATAACTTCTGGACGAGAGACGGCCAGCTCGTAACCTTCACGGCGCATATTTTCGATCAGGATGGAAAGATGAAGCTCACCACGACCTGAAACACGGAATTTATCTGGATCACCCATTTCTTCCACACGCAATGCAACATTGTGGACGAGCTCTTTTTGCAAACGCTCAAGGATATTACGTGACGTCACGTATTTACCTTCTTTACCTGCAAAAGGAGAGGTGTTGACTTGGAAGGTCATGGTTACCGTAGGCTCATCTACAGACAAAGGCGTTAATGCTTCAACAGCATTAATATCGCAAATGGTGTCTGAGATTTTCAACTCACCCAAACCAGTAATAGCAACAATATCCCCAGCATTCGCTTCATCAATATCGCTGCGATCAAGGCCAAGATAACCTAAAACTGAACCGACTTTACCGTTGCGGGTTTTTCCGTCAGCGGCAATGATGGTCACTTGTTGATTTGGTTTAACGGCGCCACGTGTTACACGGCCCACACCGATAACCCCAACATAAGAGCTGTAATCTAATTGAGAGATCTGCATTTGCAAGCCCCCATCAAGATCAACCTTTGGTGCAGAGACATTGTCGATAACCGCTTGGAATAAAGGTTCCATGTTCTCGCCAATTTCGCCTTCTTCCAAAGTGGCCCAGCCATTAAGCGCTGAAGCATAAACAACTTTAAAATCGAGCTGCTCATCCGTTGCACCCAGGTTATCAAATAAGTCAAAAACTTGATCCATAACCCAATCAGGACGAGCACCAGGACGGTCAACTTTGTTGATAACAACAATCGGCTTAAGACCGTGTCCAAAGGCTTTTTGTGTCACAAAACGCGTTTGTGGCATCGGCCCATCAACAGCATCAACAATCAAAAGAACGGAATCAACCATCGACATGATACGTTCCACTTCTCCGCCAAAATCGGCGTGTCCTGGAGTATCTACGATATTAATGCGGTAATCATTCCAATTAATCGCGGTATTTTTTGCCAAGATGGTAATGCCACGCTCTTTTTCAATGTCATTCGAGTCCATGACACGTTCTTCGTGCTCACCACGCGTCTCCAGAGTGCCAGACTGCTGAAGTAGTTTATCAACCAAGGTCGTTTTGCCGTGGTCAACGTGGGCGATAATTGCAATATTTCTTAATTTATCTCTTTGTAACGTGGACATGGATTCAGTATTCACTCAAAAAAACGTGCCGCTGAGCACTCCCCGCATTATTGCCGAAAGTTATCATCGCCACTTGATTAAAAAAACGACCATAATTTAACAGATTTTCACTTAAAACCCACCAAAAATGTGACAGAGGATCAATTCAGCTTGCGAAGCAGTTAAAATACAAGCCCTCAACCCCTGCTATACCCCGCCGCTTGAAGCTGTATGAGTCTTGACGAGGCTCGTTCAGCCCAATCACAGAGTCCATCTATGCGCAGAGGCTTCACTCGCTTGCCGTCGGCGCGCATCTTCAATTACTTTGGGTATGAATAAAGCGCTTTTTGTCTGAAAGAATCTAGATCTTACGCAATAGAATGCCATTGATTCGGACCCATATCACAGCGCTTCAAAAGTCTTTTCATTCTTAAATAACAGAGATTGACATATCAGCATAACCATTGCTGAATAATCTTATGGCTATGCAATCCTTCCATTGCACCATTGTGGTGCGGACGCGCACCAAAATGACAGAAATACTGTATTTTAATTTACGAAACCCCCTGATACCAAAAGCTAGACGGGCGTTTCAAACTTGGCATAATTTTCGCTTTAGTGGGTTAAAATTAAGTTTATAATTGTGGCGCACCTAAGCCTATTCGCCAACAACATCAGAGGTTTTTCACATGTCTGTAGAAAACGTACTTGCCTTAATTCAAGAACACGAAGTTAAATTTGCCGATCTTCGCTTTACCGATACAAAAGGTAAAGAGCAACACATTACCATACCCTCACACCAGATCGACTCAGATTTTTTCGAAGAAGGAAAAATGTTTGATGGTTCTTCTGTTGCAGGATGGAAAGGCATCAACGAATCAGATATGGTGATGATGCCAGACCCCTCCAGCGCAGTGCTTGATCCTTTCACTCAAGACAGCACAATAAATATACGTTGCGATATTCTAGAGCCAACCACCATGCAAGGCTATGATCGTGACCCACGCTCTATTGCCAAGCGCGCGGAAGAATACTTGCGCTCAACCGGGATTGCAGACACTGTTTTGCTCGGCCCAGAACCTGAATTCTTTTTGTTTGATGATGTAAGATTTGCAACAGATATGTCAGGATCTTTTTTCAAAATCGACGATGTTGAAGCTGCATGGAATAGCGGAACCGATTTTGAAGGTGGCAATAAAGGCCATCGCCCTGGCGTGAAAGGCGGGTATTTTCCCGTGGCGCCGGTTGATTCATCTCAAGATATTCGTTCTGCCATGTGCCTTATCATGGAAGAAATGGGTTTAGTTGTTGAAGCGCATCACCATGAAGTCGCGACTGCGGGTCAAAACGAAATCGCAACCCGCTTCAATACCCTGACAACCAAAGCTGACGAAATTCAAATCTACAAATATGTCGTTCATAACGTTGCACACGCTTTTGGAAAAACAGCCACCTTTATGCCAAAACCTCTCGTGGGCGATAATGGCAGTGGCATGCACGTGCATCAATCACTTGCAAAAGACGGTGTGAACTTGTTTGCAGGAGATAAATACGGCGGTCTTTCTGATATCGCGCTTTATTATATCGGCGGCGTTATCAAGCACGCCCGCGCTATCAACGCCTTTGCAAACCCAGCAACCAATTCATATAAACGTCTTGTCCCAGGTTTTGAAGCTCCAGTTATGCTCGCATATTCTGCACGTAATCGTTCCGCCTCTATTCGTATTCCTTTGGTCGCAAATCCGAAAGGACGTCGTATTGAAGTTCGCTTTCCTGATCCTGCCGCCAACCCGTATTTATGCTTTGCATCCATGCTAATGGCCGGTCTTGATGGCATTAAAAATAAAATTCATCCTGGCGATGCGATGGACAAAGATTTATACGATTTACCTGCCGAAGAAGCTGCTGAAATACCAAAAGTAGCCAGCTCCTTACAAGAAGCTTTACAAGCGCTCAGTGATGATCGTGAATTTTTAACCTTAGGCGGCGTGTTCTCTGATGATTTCATCGATTCTTATATCGAACTAAAATCAAAAGACGTTGAAAGAATCAACATGACCACTCATCCACTTGAATTTGAACTTTATTATTCAGTGTAAAATGATCTTTTTTGTTGAATATACCCAAAACACTTGACCTTGCGTGCTTGCGCCAAAAGAAGGAATCGGCTGAGTATATACCCAAAGGAATTGAAGATGCGTGTAGGCGGCAAGCGAACGAAGCCCCTGAGCATAGAGGTACTATGTGATTGGGCTGAGAGAGTGCAGCCAACAACCACGCAACTTCAAAAGCGACGGGTATAGATAGACTCTGCAATGAGACTGAGCGCGCATAGTCAACACTCACGCAGCTTCAAAGGCGGCGGGTATACAAACATTGAACTTAAGCATTAAATAAAAAAGGTTCGCGTCACGCGGGCCTTCTTTTATTTTTAGTCTTCAATACCCAAGACACTTGAAGATGCGCGCTTGCGACAAACGTGTGAAGGCCCTGAGCACCGGCTGACATCTGATTAGCCCGAGCGAGCACAACCAACGCCCACGCAGTTTCAAAAGCGACAGGTAAAACACAACGCCGCCCAATAAAAATGATTGGACACCAAGCTTATCCAAGGAGTGGACCATGCCATTATTCATGCTCTTTTTCATATTCCTTTTTTCTTGTGAATCGGTTTTCTCACAAGAATATTATCGTTGGACAGACGAAAACGGCACAGCACATTTCAGTGAAACGCCGCCTCCTGCAAGCTTAGAAATACAGCTCGATCTCAAGGTGATAAAACAACAAATCACCTCTTCAGAAACGACATCTCCAGAAATACCAGAGGCCCCCGACACCCCTTTATCTGCAGAAAAAACAGAGCATACAAAGAGCATTCAAACGGCATCAGAAATACACTTGGTCTCTCCAAAAAATGACGAGACGATACGTAATAATCAAGGCAATATTTTAATTCAATTTTCAACAAATAAACCTTTAGACAAGGATCAATACATTCAGCTCTTGTTCGATGGAAAAAAAGTGGATGCTCAACAAGGAAATGCGTTTATCTTGAAAAACATCAATCGAGGGGAGCACAGCCTAAAAGGTCAACTGATGAGAAATGAAAAAATAATTGATTCAACGAAAAAAATAACGATATTTTTACACCGAGCAACCCAGCGTCAAGGCAGCTATAAATAAGATTCGCATCTCACAATATTTAAAATTCAAGTCGGCGCAAAAAAGCCTCTGAGCAACACCGCCTAGCCTGAGTGAATTGAATACGCTGGTTGCACCTTGAGAAGAGACTCAAGAATCCTGCATCTTGAAAAACGACAAGGATGTCACTGTCATGCATGAGACTGCAACCTCTTCAAATACCTCGCAACACACTGTACCCATTTCCTTTGAAGCTAAGTGGGTGTTGGCAGCGCTCAATCACATCGCAAGCCTATACTCAGGGGCCTCACTCATTTGCCGCCTAGGCGTAACGTCAATTCCTTTGGGTATGGCACAAGATAAGGTAGACTGGATTGCACATATATTGTGCATTTCGACGGGACAAGAATGAGCAGAGTCAAGGACGCGATTTTAAATAATTTAATCACAGCGGTGATCGTTCTCGACCACGATTTTATTGTGAAGTATGCCAACCCTGCAGCCGAGCAACTTTTATGTTCAAGTGCTCGTCGATTATATGGCTTTTCATTTTCAGAATTGATTGTCCACTCTTCAATTGATCTTCCCTACATCAAAAACACCCTCAAAAACGGCCCAGGATTAACACAGAGCGATGTAAGCCTTTTAATTAATGGCCAATTACGCCAAATCGAATTCAGCGCTTCAACGATTAAATGGAACGGTGAGTCAAACATCTTGTTTGAAATAAAACCCATCAGCCAGCAACAAAAGATCTCTGCAGAGTTCCAACAAAACGCCCAGCAAAACGCAGCAAAAGATTTAGTACGAAACTTAGCGCATGAAATAAAAAACCCTCTTGGCGGCCTTCGTGGTGCAGCTCAATTACTTGAAAAATGCCTTCCAAATGAAAACCTTCATGAATATACACAAATCATCATTGAACAGGCAGATAGATTAAAAAATCTCGTAGACCGTTTGTTGGGCCCACAAAAACCCACACATCGCCAAGAAGAAAATATCCACCTTGTACTGGAAAAAGCGCGCCGCTTAATGGAGCTTGAAGCCCCCCAGATTCACATCGTAAGGGATTACGATCCCAGCTTACCTGACTTTAAAATAGACTCAGAGCAACTAGAGCAAGCCATACTCAATGTGCTCAATAATGCGGTACAAGCTTTAGAAAACACGCCTAAAGCAAAAATCATTGTACGTACAAGAATCGATCACCAAGTCCTCATTAAAGGTCAAACCCATCGCTTAGCGGCCAGAATTGAAATTTGCGACAACGGCCCCGGGATTTCTTTCGAACTTCAAGAAACCTTGTTTTACCCTATGGTGACAGGACGAGCTGGAGGAACTGGGCTTGGGCTTTCCATTACTCGTAATTTAATTGAACAGCACTGCGGAAACATCAATGTTCAAAGTGAACCTGGAAAAACAAACTTCACCATCTTGCTTCCGATTAATCGCTAAGGAATACCATGAGCAAAGGGCTTATCTGGGTTGTCGATGATGACAGCGCCATTCGCTGGGTACTTGAACGTACATTGATTGCGGCAAAAATGGAATGTAAAACCTTTACCGATGCAGAATCTGCGCTTAAAGCGTTAAAAGACATGGTGCCCGACGTCTTGCTTTCCGACATCCGTATGCCCGGCACTGACGGCCTGACCCTTTTGCAGCGCTTGCAAAGCGCTTATCCTGCATTGCCTGTTATCATCATGACAGCGCACTCAGACTTAGAGTCTGCTGTTAGCAGCTACCAAAAAGGCGCATTTGATTATCTTCCAAAACCCTTTGATATTGACGAAGCCACACGCCTCATTGAACGCGCACTGTGTCACGCACAAGAACAAAAAACCTACGCACACACAGATCCACATATTGAATCATCCAATGAAATCATCGGTGAGGCCCCTGCAATGCAAGCTCTTTTTCGGGCTATTGGACGGCTTTCTCGCTCCTCTATTTCTGTACTGATTCACGGAGAGTCCGGAACCGGAAAAGAACTTGTAGCTCAAGCCTTGCACCTTCACAGCCCAAAATCCCAAAAACCCTTTGTTGCCCTCAATATGGCGGCCATTCCAAAAGATTTAATCGAGTCTGAATTATTTGGTCATGAAAAGGGCGCTTTTACTGGCGCGAGTGCTGTACGTCAAGGGCGTTTTGAGCAAGCCAATGGCGGTACACTCTTTTTAGATGAAATCGGAGACATGCCCATCGATGTACAAACTCGATTGCTGCGCGTTTTATCTGACGGGCAATTTTATCGGGTTGGAGGACACGCCCCTATAAAATCCGATGTACGCATTATCGCCGCAACCCACAAAAATTTAGAAAAACAGGTAGAAGAAGGGCTTTTTCGTGAAGATTTATTTCATCGATTAAACGTGATCCCCGTACACCTTCCTCCTCTTCGCGAAAGACAAGAAGACATGCAAAAGCTAACGACTCATTTTTTAAAACGTGCGGCCAATGAACTCGAAGTAGAAACAAAATCACTTCACCCAAATACCCTTGATTTAATGAGCACCCTTCCTTGGCCTGGTAATGTACGTCAACTTGAAAATACCTGCCGAAGACTGACCGTCATGGCAAGTGGAAAAGAAATTTTACCCCAAGACCTTCCATTAGAGCTTTTTAAATCTGATCATGGTCAAGAAAAAAGCGAAGAAAGTAGCTGGCAAGAGGCCCTTTCAAAATGGGCCAAAACCGCCTTAAAAAATAAAGAAGAAGCGTTATTGCAACGCGCTCAAACAGAGCTTGAAAGCATCTTATTGCGGGAAGCTTTAGAACACACACACGGCCATAAACAAGAAGCTGCAAAAATACTGGGCTGGGGAAGAAATACCTTAACGCGCAAACTCAAAGATCTCAATATTGAATGACGCATAAACCCCACCTCTGGCATGATAACGAAGCGCGCAAGTATTCACGCAGCAAATAAAATGAGTGGTGTATATCCCTTCCCTTTGAAGGCACTGAGCCCTTCTGTGCCCTCTAAAAACCCAAGCGCTCAGTATCTCTGTATCCAATATCTCTACGCTTAGGGACGCCCCTCTTTCTGTCCTAACTGCACTTTCAATTATTTTGTGTACATCCTTCGCCTTTGACGCTGTGTGAGTCTTGGCTAGACTCGCTCAAGCCAATCACGCAGCCCTATCAATGTTCAGGGCCAAAAATCGCTTGGTGCTGGCGCGCAAGGTCAATTATTTTGAATATATACATTCGCCTAAGGCTATTTTTGTTAATCAAAATAAGGAATTAAATACTGACTCTTTAATAAGCGAGATTTCATTTTCATTGGAATGCAGATACAAAACCTATAAAATAACATGCATTATTTTCTTTTATGGAAAACAAGCCGTGTTCAAAGCTCTCGTGCTCACTCAAACCGATAAACTCACCCATGCTTCTGTTCAAGATATGGATGAAAGTCAGCTTCCTGAAGGGGATGTTTTAATTGATGTCGATTATTCATCTTTAAATTATAAAGACGGCTTGGCCATTACAGGAAAAGGAAAAATCATCCGTCAATTTCCCATGATCCCAGGAATTGACTTTGCAGGCACAGTGAATACATCTTCAGATCCTCGTTACACAAAAGGACAAAAGGTCGTGCTCACGGGCTGGGGCGTTGGAGAAAATCATTGGGGCGGAATGGCAGAAAAAGCCAGCTTAAAAGCAGACTGGCTTGTGCCACTGCCTGAAAATTTATCTCCCAAAAAAGCCATGATCATCGGCACAGCAGGTCTCACTGCCATGCTTTGCGTCCAAGCTCTGCAAGATGCGGGTATCACACCTGAAAAAGGTGAAATTCTCGTCACAGGTGCAAGTGGTGGCGTCGGCTCTGTTTCGGTATTTTTGCTTTCTAAATTAGGCTACAAGGTTGTTGCGGTAACGGGTCGAGACACAGAAAATACCGATTGGTTAACATCTTTAGGGGCCGAAAAAATCATCTCTCGAAGCGAGTTTAGTGAAACGGCACGTCCACTTGAAAAACAACTCTGGGCTGGCGCCATTGATACTGTGGGCAGCAAGATGCTCGCAAAAGTATTGGCTCAAATGGATTATGATGGCGCAGTTGCCGCATGTGGACTTGCAGGTGGCTTTGATTTACCCACAACGGTGATGCCCTTTATTTTACGCGGAGTCAAACTTCTTGGTGTTGACTCAGTGAATGCGCCTTTCGAGCGCCGCCAAAAAGCATGGGAAAATATCTCTCATTTGCTTTCAGATGAATATTATGAAAATGCCAGCCAAGAAATCAGTTTAAAAGACGTGCCAGAAGCGGCTGAAGCCATCATGCAGGGGCAAATTAAAGGCCGTGTTATTATAAAAATCTAAAACAAAATCTTGTATAACCAAACTGATTGAAGATGCGTCGCTGCGCCAAGCGAGTGAAGCCTCTGAGCATAAATGGACTTCTGTGATTAGGCTGAACGAGCATCGCCAACACCCGCGCAGCTTTAAAAGCGACGGAAATATCGAATCTATTTGAAGATGCAGCGAGACGGCAAAGACGAAAAACCTCAGAGCATAGAAAAAAGGATGTAATGGGCGTTTGAAAATCCAGCCAACAAGCCTGCATCTTCAAAAGCGAGAGCATAAGATTTTTTTTATTTTACGCGCAATAATGCTCTTTTGAACACTCAAAAAAAACGAAAACTTGCATCTTTAAAATGCGTAAGTATAAGTATGATGAGCCAACCCGATTAACCCACTGAATGCATATGAACTTTAAAAATCCAGATCATCACCTTGATGCCCAAGGTCTGCGTTGCCCAGAGCCTGTTATGATGGTCAGAAAAACAATTCGTAACATGGCTGAAGGTGAAACCTTGCTTGTTACAGCGGATGATCCTTCAACCACACGAGACATTCCAAGCTTTTGTCGATTTATGGATCATACCTTGATGGCCCAAGACACAGAAAATCCACCTTATCGGTATTTTATACGTAAAGGTTTAACACCCATCCCGGTCAATATTTGATCATTTTTGCGGGTTGAAATAACCGAGTAACATGGTTATGGATTTCACAATGCGAATAATGCTTTATCTAAGATTCACGCCTTGCTCAACACCCACACAGGTTCAAAGGCAAGGGGGATAAAATTCACACTCAAAAAAATACAGGGTACATTTTCGCGATAAGGAGCATCCAAAAACAACAAAACAAACAACAAATCAGTGACTTCAACGATAACTTTTCATAACTGCTTATTTACTTTACGAGCAAAAGAAGGATACTAAATATCTATATAAAAATGAATCATTCATAAACCGATTATGCCCTCTTTAAATAAAACAAACATCTTTCGAAAAGCAATCGAAGTTGAAACGCCCAAACGAGAAAAAGATCAAAATCCAAAATCACCGACTCTTAATCTCTCTAATAAAATCAAAAAACCACATAACAATAAATGCATATTAAAAACAAAAAAAACATTAAGCCCGACAACAAACACGGTGCAAGCCCCTTCAACAAACACTGCGCCAAAAGTGATCTTTACCTCTTCAGAAAACCCCCCATCAGGCGCGTTAAAAAAAAGACCTAAATTAAAACTCGTATCAAACACAATAAGCGCTTCAACGCAAAAGAATACAGTCAATACCCCAGAACTCGGTTCAATCTCCTTTGGTCCTTCAATTTCAAAATTGAGTTCTTCTGCCTCTAAAATAGCGGCCATTCTAAAACGGTTAGCACTCACTTCAACAGATAAGACGCACTTGAATGCTCGATTAAATCCCCCCCTCGATTGCGTTTTTTATGCTTGGCCTCAGCACATAGAATTGGCGCATGCAGAAATAGAAACCAATCAATTTAAAACCTTTAACGAAAATTTCTTCATGCTGCTAGAGGCGTTTTGGCTTGATTTAAAGCAAACGCTTTTCTTTTTAAGATCAATTAATACAGAAGAAGAACTTCAACATCGTGCGGCGCTTATGAAGTATGCCTTTTTACTGTGGCTTTTCGAACAACCCAATCTAGATGGCGAGGCTGTATATCCCGTAAAAGATATACAAGGTCAAAACACCCTGACCCTCTGGATGTTAATCGTCAAGCTTCATTCAGAAAGTGGAAACACAGCCATACAGCAATTAATACAAAAACAGCTTGTTACGAAAATGGGGAAAGAAATATTAAATTCAGATGGCTCATTGAACCTAGAAAAACTCAAGCAAGCTCAAAAAACACACGCAGAAAAGAATAAGCACAATGAATTAACCACCAAGATAAATAATCCACGAGAATAAATTTAATACCCAAACCTATTGACGCTGCATCGACAAAAAGCGAGTGAAGCCTTGAGCATAGATGGGTTGTGTGATTGGGCGCTACGAGCCTAACCAGCACCCACACAGCTTCAAAGACGAGGAGTATATAATACCCATTCCAATAAATATTGGCTCATTCTTACTTGCTAAAACCACAGACCACATTGCTATACATTTTTTAATTAGAATTAATCGTTATAGAAAATCGACGCCTTGCTCTTCGGGGTTTTTCTAGCGCAATATCTAACTTACCACTTAATGGAACGGGTATAACAAACATCTTTAGCCTGTTTGGATATCTTCTGCTTTCAAACCGCACAAAACCCACGAAAAACACGCGCACAAAAAACCCGCATCAGCGCTACTTATCCCTTCTCTTGCAGGCTATAATTGCCCGTTATTTTCCATTAAACAGCGCGAACCTGAAGATGCAAAAATTCGACGTTAAAACATTCCAAGGCATGATCCTCACTTTGCAGGATTACTGGGCTCAACAAGGTTGTACGATTGTCCAACCACTTGACATCGAGGTGGGAGCAGGAACGTCTCATCCAATGACCTGTTTACGCGCCATTGGCCCAGAGCCTATCGCTGTTGCTTATGTTCAGCCTTCTCGTCGTCCAACCGATGGCCGATACGGAGAAAACCCAAACCGTTTGCAACATTACTATCAATTTCAAACCATCATGAAACCTTCCCCTGATAACATTCAAGAGTTGTATTTGGGCTCTTTGCGCGTCTTAGGGATAGATCCTCAAATTCATGATATTCGTTTTGTTGAAGACAATTGGGAAAACCCCACTTTGGGGGCTTGGGGTTTAGGCTGGGAAGTCTGGCTGAACGGAATGGAAGTGACTCAATTTACTTATTTTCAGCAAGTTGGCGGTATTGAATGTAAACCTGTAACCGGTGAAATCACTTACGGGATCGAGCGTCTTGCAATGTACATTCAAGAAGTCGACTCCGTGTATGATTTGATTTGGTCTGACGGCCCCTTTGGACAAGTTACTTACGGCGATATCTTTCATCAAAATGAAGTAGAACAATCCACCTACAACTTTGAGCACGCAGATGTAGATTTTTTGTTTACCTTTTTTGATCAATGCGAAAAAGAATGTAAGCACTTGCTTACCTTGGACTCTCCGCTCCCATTGCCAGCTTACGAGCGTATTTTAAAAGCGGCTCATGCATTTAATTTACTTGATGCACGTAAAGCTATCTCTGTAACAGAGCGCCAGCGCTATATTCTGCGCATTCGCGATCTCACTAAATCAGTTGCGATGGCCTATTACGCATCAAGAGAAGCTTTAGGCTTTCCTATGCTTAAAAATACGACCTGTAAAAAGGATGAGAACAAGTAAAATGGCAAAGAATTTTTTGATTGAGCTTGGCACCGAAGAGCTGCCACCAAAACAACTTCGCACACTTGCAGAAGCTTTTTGTTCTAACTTCGAACAAGAATTAGAAAGTGCACAATTAAGCCATGAAGGCATTTCTTGGTTTGCAACCCCTCGCCGTTTAGCCCTTAAAGTTGCTGCTCTTGAAGAAGAGCAAGCTGACAAAATCATTGAAAAACGCGGTCCCGCTATTGCCTGCGCTTTTGATCTCGAGGGAAATCCAACGAAAGCGGCAGAAGGCTGGGCGAGAGGCTGTGGGATCACGGTTGAGCAAACAGAGCGCCTTAAAACCGATAAAGGGGAATGGCTCCTTTTTAAACAGAAAGTCAAAGGCCAAAAGACCCAAGACATTGTTCTTGCGTTAGCAGACAAAGCCTTAGCAAATCTTCCTATTTCAAAACCCATGCGTTGGGGAGACAAAAACACTCTTTTTATTCGTCCAGTCAAAACCCTTGTTCTTCTTCTCGGTGATAAATTAATTGAAGGGGAGATCATGGGTGCCCCCTCAACACGGACGTTGCGCGGCCATCGCTTTATGGGTGAGTCTGAGTTTTTGATTGACAATGCAGACCAATACCCTGAAATATTAAAAGTACGGGGTAAAGTGATCGCTGATTACGAAGAGCGCAAAGCCCTGATCTTGACCGATGCAAAAAATGCAGCAATCAAAGTAGGAGGCGAAGCCGATTTAGAAGATGCATTGCTTGAAGAAGTCACCTCTTTGGTTGAGTGGCCCGTCGTGATGACGGCAACATTCGAAGAAAAATTCCTCGATGTTCCTTCTGAAGCCTTAGTTTATACAATGAAAGGCGATCAAAAATATTTCCCTGTTTACACCGAAAATAAAAAACTACTCCCTCATTTCATTTTCGTTTCTAACATCGAATCAAAAGCCCCTCATTATGTAGTGCAAGGAAATGAAAAAGTCGTTCGCCCTCGCCTCGCGGATGCAGAATTTTTCTTTAATACCGACAGAAAACGTCCTTTAATTGATCGTCTTCCACAATTAGAAACCGCTATTTTTCAAAAACAACTCGGCACCATTAAAGATAAAACGAACCGCGTTGTAGAACTTGCGGCTTTTATTGCGGAACAAATCGGTGCCAACATAGAAAACACAAAGCGTGCAGCGCTGCTTTCTAAATGTGATTTGATGACCTCGATGGTTTTCGAATTTACAGACACCCAAGGTGTGATGGGGATGCACTATGCACGTTTCGACGGTGAAGCAGAAGACGTCGCTTTAGCAATGAACGAGCAATACATGCCTCGTTTTGCAGGCGACAGTCTCCCGAGTCATGGTGTTTCATCCGCTCTCGCAATGGCAGATAAACTCGACACCCTTGTTGGAATATTCGGCATTGGACAAGCGCCAAAAGGTTCAGATCCTTTTGCACTGCGTCGCGCCGCTTTGGGTGTTTTGCGCATTATTGTTGAATACGGCTATGAGTTAGATCTCACCGTCCTTATCCAAAAAGCCCGTTCCTTGTTGGGTGAAAACTTAACAAACGACACGGTTGAAACCGACGTCATCGAATTTATGCTGGCACGTTTTCGGGCTTGGTATCAAGACGAAGGACACAGCATTGATGTTATTCAGTCCGTCTTGGCCCTTCGCCCTACAAAACCCGCAGATTTTGATAAGCGCGTAAAAGCTGTCACACATTTTCGCTCATTGGATGCAGCCGAATCATTGGCCGCAGCCAACAAACGGGTTGGAAATATTCTGGCAAAATTTGAAGGCGAACTGCCCTCTTCAATCAATTCATCTTTATTGCTTGAAGACGCAGAAAAATCTTTAGCGGATAGAGTCACCAAATTGGTTGATACCTTGGCCCCTTTATTTGTCGCTGGCAATTATCAAACAGCCTTAATAGAGCTTGCAGAACTGCGTGAGCCTGTTGATGCCTTTTTTGATAGTGTCATGGTTATGGCAGAAGATGAAGCCCTAAAAGCGAATCGTTTGGCTTTGCTAAACCTGCTTCGCGGACAGTTTCTCAATGTCGCTGATATATCGCTACTTCAAAAGTAACGAAACAAACATACAAATAACCAATAAGTTACCAATAAATAAAGCCTCTCATTTGAGAGGCTTTATTTGTTTCACGTGAAACATATTCAGAGGGTGAATCAATATAAAGATGCCGTTTGTCAGCAAAAAGAAAAGCCTCGGAATGCACACCCAAGAAGTATAAGTCTAAAAGCAAGCAACCAATGCTCGAAACCCATGTCTATTCCGCAATTTGAAATTGCAGATCGCCAACAAGAGAAAACAAAATCAGAGCATAGATAAACGATTTAATTGAGCTTTGAAGGCGCAGGTAAATACCTGCACTTTCAAAAATAAGAAATTATAGATTCATTCGATGATTGAACATCGAAAACGTTCCCAACAAACTTTCCTCGTTAAAACAAGGAGGACCATTTCAAAGCTTTCGTTCAGCAGCTTTGCCTTGGAATTTCACTTGGGTTTTCTCAAATACCTCCTTCAAAAAAAACCAAGAGGCCACTTTCAGGCTGAGAGAGGAATCAATGCCAAGATTCATTCAGTTGCTCAGTTGCTCAGAAATACTTGTCGTGATGTGTTTTATTAACAAACTA
>CAMRDW010000053.1 GCA_947041315.1 uncultured Enterovibrio sp. | reverse complement strand
GATGTGTTGTTTTCGGTATTTCGGGTATATGTGGCATTGTATTTTTCTTCTCTTAACGTTTTTCATTTATTGAAGGTGGCTCCAACGTTGTAAATAGAGTGTTAAAATTCAGAGCCCCCACTGTATGGGTTAATAAATATTGACCGTATAGGTTTTAATCATCAATGCGTTATACCCAAGACACTTGAAGCTGCCTCGCTCACAACCTGGCAAGAAAAAAGGCAAGGGGGATAATTAAAATAACGTTTATGTATGGAGTGACGGATAAAAATAAATAATCCTGATATTTATTTTAAATCGTGTTTTTTATGAATGGATATTAGGGTGCACACTTTTTTTCTTTGTGGGAGAATGAAGATTATTTGTGAAAAAGTCAAAGGTATGATGGAGTATTGTTTGATTTTATGGCGAATAAAAAAGAGTGAAACTTTAAAGTTAATAATGGCGTTCACTTCTAATGCATCTTTTTAATGACATTGACCTTGTGAATTGATTTGTTTTTTTATCATCATTTATGATCTTTTCTCGATTTTCGGGAATATGACGAAATAAAAAAAGACAATGTTGATTTATCCCCAGGACACGTGAAGATGCGTGGCTGCGGCAAACGAATGAAGGCCCTGAGTATAGATAGACTCTGTGATTGTGCTTTGAGAGTGCAGCCAACACTGAAGCGGCTTCAAAAGGAAGGGGTATAAAGCCTTCTTTTATAGGCCCTTTTTTAAAGCCCTTTTTGAAGGGCTTTTTTATGGGCTTTTTGTGTGAGAGGAGGGGTTAACTTGTGGCAATACGTTCCAGTATCACCTCAGTATTGAGGGCAGAGCCGTAGTCTTGATAATCAAGCCCTGCATCGAAAACATAATGAGTAATGAGCGTTTGTGTGGTTTTCAGTAAAGGCTCAGGTTGCCAAGGTTTTTCAAAATAGCGATCGATTTGAGCATGGTTGATGGCATCAATGGTATCGATGTGGGTGGCTTGGCCTGTGAGGAGTATTTTTTTCGTATGCCGAAAACGCGGATCATGGGAGATCTCGCTTAATAGCTGAACCCCTGTTTTTTCTGGCATCACATGGTCGGAAATAAGCAAGGCGACATGTTCACCGTCTGCGTCTAATGCGTCCATCAAGGCCAAGACTTCACTTGGGGACTCACAACCTTCCAGATTAAAAATATCAGAAAGGACGCTGAGATCTTTGAGTACAGCGCATAAAACCTCAGGTTGATCATCAACGCAAATAATGTTTATCTTTTCCATTCGCATTCCTTTTTTATTTATAAGAACTCAGCAAGATGCAAGAGCCAAAGCATGACGAAAGTCAATGCGACACCGGCAATGCCAAGAAGGGTCCCTACTTTTGCCATTTGATGCGTGTTCACGTTGCCCGTTGCATGCGATAAGGCATTGGGCGGGGTGCTGATGGGCAAAGACATCCCTAATGACGCGGAAAACGTGACCGCTAAAATCAAGGTGATCTCTCCCCCTAAAGAAGACAAAGAGGACATGGAAACGCCGAGGGCTGCCATGATAGGCATGAGTAAATTCGCGGTGGCAGTGTGGGACATGAAATTGGCCATGATGAGGCAAATTAAAGAGGCGCCCACTAAAACAACTTCAGGCCCGTAATTTTCAAAAGGAATGCTTGCGACCAAACGTTGCGCAAGACCTGTTTTGTCTAACGCAAGACCTAAAGCAAAGCCCCCCGAGACAAGCCAAAGGACATCCCAAGAAATTTTCTTGAGATCGTCTTTATTGATGATCCCCGTCATAGAAAAAATCGCGACGGGAATGAGGGCGACCGTATAGGCATTCATGCCATGGCTTGATCCCATAAGCCACAATAAAACCGTCATAAAAAACGTGACATACACGGTCATGGCCTTGGGTGTTTTAAGAAATTTCCCCTTGATAGAAACAGAAATGGCGGCTTCTTCAGAAGGAAAAAAAGAACGCAATAAAAGCCAAGCCAGCACCAGCATGACCATCACAAAAGGAACACCAAACAGCATCCATTCACCGAAGGTGATGGCGTTTTCTCCGGTCAGGTATTTTAAGGCGATGGCATTGGGTGGGGTGCCGATGGGGGTGCCGATGCCGCCAATGTTTGCGGCAACGGGAATCGAAAGGGCAAACGCGATTTTACCTGGATCTTTGGGTTTAAAGGCGCTTAAAATGGGGCTCAAAATGGCCAGCATCATGGCTGTGGTGGCGGTGTTTGACATAAACATGGAAAAAACAGCGGTGATCAGCATCAATCCTGCCATCACCCAATGGGGTTTTTCTCCAAAAGGCTTCAATAAAATGCGCGCTAAATTGACGTCCAGTCGGTATTTTGTCGCGGCCATCGCCAAAAAAAAGCCACCTAAAAACAGCATAATAATAGGGTTCGCAAAGGTTGCCATGATGTCGGTGTATTCGAGTAAATGGCCAAATTGCTTTAAACCTGCCTCTTCTCTAAACCAAATCAGTCCTTTATCGGATAAAAATAAAAGCTCTAAAACAATGACAAGAACAGACGTTGCATAAATCGGTATGGGTTCCAGGATCCAACAAAGTGCGGCCAGCAAGAAAAGAGCGATGGTTCTTTGTTGCATGATGGTGAGGTTTTCAATGGGAAAAGCCGATGCAGGTAATAGCAAGATAAGGAGTGGGATCAAAATGGGCAGTAAATATTTTGTATTTATACGCAGCATTTTTTTGTTGCCCTTCAAAGCGGAATAAAGAAACAAGGTCAATATATTCTGCCTTTATCTATAAGTTTTAATATTGGATTAGATCAATAAATCAACAAGAGCCTCAATTTTGTCTTTAAATTCGTGAAGTCGACTCTGTTTATTTTTAAGAGAGGTAAAGGGATCTATGTGGGATTTAATTTTATCTTTCTTTTTGTTTATAAAGAAATTTTGTGATGAAGCGGCACTTGTGGGAACAAGATCTCGCGCAATTTCATGTCAGGGGTATAATGCTTTTTTGTTGCATTTTCTTGCGAAAAAACACACCCTTTCGCCTATCTATATTTTCATATTTAGATTTATTTTGACGCTTGTACTCAAGAGATCTGAAGATGCTGCTTGGCAAAAAGGACGAAAAGCCCTGAGCCAGTCACCCCCATCACAATCGACTTCTGTGATGGGGCTTTGTAGAGTGCAGACAAAAACCCTGTGTCATTAAAGACGAGGGGTAAACCATAAAAATGAATGTGCCGTTTGTTTATTAATGCATTGAGAGGAAGAGAATGACAGATCAAAACGTATTTCATTTAGGGATCACAAAAAAAGACTTGGAAGGGGCGACCCTCGCTATCATACCTGGAGACCCTGGGCGTGTTGAAAAAATCGCACAAAGAATGACCTCTCCTCGATTTTTAGCGTCTCACCGTGAGTTCACTGTTTTTCTAGCGCAATTAGAAGGGCAATCCGTTGTTGTTTGCTCGACTGGCATTGGCGGGCCTTCAACGTCGATTGTTGTAGAAGAGCTGGCACAATTAGGCATAAAAACCTTTCTTCGGGTAGGGACGACCGGCGCGATTCAGCCTCATATTCAAGTTGGAGACATCATCATTAGCACGGCCTCTGTGCGCTTAGATGGAGCAAGCTTGCATTTTGCCCCTCTTGAATTTCCCGCCGTGGCTCATTTTGACGCCACGTCCGCGTTGAATGCGGCGGCATTAGAGTGTGGTTCAACGGTTCACATGGGCATTACGGCTTCAAGTGACACCTTTTATCCCGGCCAAGAGCGCTATGATACATCCACAGGCCGTGTTGTGCGTCGCTTTCAAGGCTCTTTGCAAGAGTGGCAAAGCATGGGCGTGCTGAATTTTGAAATGGAATCGGCCACCTTATTTACCCAATGCGCAAGCTCAGGATTAAAAGCAGGGTGTGTCGCAGGGGTTATTGTGAATCGTACACACAAAGAAACACCGGATTTCAAAGCATTGGCTGAGGTGGAAGCACGCGCTGCGCAGGTTGTGATTGAAGCGGCAAGACGTTTAATAAAGAATCCATAACCTCCCACGTCATCTTTGACGCTATCTGGGTTTTGGATGTCTTTGCTTCATTTGTTTAACCCAATCACGGGTGCCGTATGTGATTGGGTTGACTTACTTGTCCTTTAGATGCAATTTCAAATGTCTTGAGTCAGGGGCAACAAGACGTTATACAGGGCAAGAATGCGTGTTTAAAAAAGGACTGTTCTCATCTCCGCCTGCTTCTATGAACCAATTCAAAAGGTGTTGCTTTAAATTAGGTAATTGTTCTGGTCCAATTAATGCGAGACCGAGATCCCGTGCACGGCTTACGTCATGGTATCGAAGGGCGCGAAAGCTGATTAACATTGCGCGGGCTTGGAGTCCACCGAGGAGATCGCGTAAAGATTCTAATTTATAGAGGGTTTCGTCGCCATTAATGGACATGCCTTTGGTTTTGCATTCAATGATATGCAGCTTATTGTTAACCACAGTCACCACATCCAGTTCATTGCGAACTTCGTTTTCTCCAATTTTTCGATACACTTGCACACCGACCGCCAAATCCTGAATCGTGATAAGCTCTGAACGAATGTGTTCAACCACATCATTGACATACCATTCTAACCATTCCCCATTTGAAAAGCGTCGTGCAGCGTCGCTTGAGAACGTCAAAGTCCCTTCTTGGTAAGTGGCAAGGCCTGCAATCTCTAAATCACTGATCAAGATCCCAAGTTCACGATAGCCTTGCTGCTTTTCCGTTAATTCAACATCCAAGCGCTGTGTTTTTCGACAAGAGGTGGCCAAAAAATTGAGAGTGGCAAAGCCTGGGCCTAATTCATAGGCATGGCTGGCCCATTTTTCGCCTAAAAATGCAATGCTGGTATTCAGTATGGAGTGCATGTTTTCTTCGGGCAGTTTGCAACGGGCGCCAAAAATTGAAAGGCAATCTTTAATGCTGATATGATCTTCCACTTGTTCTTTTATTTTACCGTTCGGGTACAACCAGCAAAGTTCATCACTGAAAGCCTCAATGACGTAAATAGGCCAAAGGTAAGTACGGAAAATTTCATAGGCGGTGAGCAGTCTGTGACGCAGTCCACAACTGGCGTTAAAAAAGACATTTTTCCCTTCATCTTTGATGCGCTCGGCCAAAGAAATGATTTTTTCTTGGATGTTGGGAATATTGATGTCGGATGGAATAAGGAAAAATTCCGTTTCAATGCCTTTGGATGTCAATACATGGCTTAATTGCTCAAATTGCTGCGTTTGATTTTCAACGCCAATAAAAATCATTTTTTCTGCTTTAAAATTTCGATGTAGCATGGCTGTGACTAAGCGAACAGGATCGTCATCAATAATACCGATGTGAATGGACATATTTTCTCCGAGTTGATTGGCGATGAAGGATCTGTTTGTACACGTGGATCCCTTTTCCCTTAATGTGTGTTCCCCTGTCAAATGACAAGGGAGAGGGTCATTTATAACAAAGCGTTGTTTATTTTCATATGAACGCGGTCTCTTTAAGATCCTTTTTCTTTTGAGTAAAAAGGAATGAAAAAATTCCCTCACAACAAAAGAAAAATGCCTGATTTTAGGAGAAAAATTGTTTTTTTTATAAATATGTTTCTGAGACGTTATGACGGGATCTGAGCATCTTCTGTTTTATGAGGCTGAAGGAAAGGTTGAAATATAAAGAACACCCAGATGAATGACATAAGTTTTATAAGAACACTGGCGTAAGTCTGAGACAAGTACTAAAAAGCGTCGTTTTATCCTAAAAGTGGTCTCAAAAAGACGTTACTTTTCTACCCTTAGTAAAAATATATTTGTCAATGATACCTTCATTATTATTTCGATTTGAGTCTGGTTTTCTGATTGATTAAATGCCGTCCGTCAAAGGGGAGAAAAAATGATAAGCCATGAATTTAACACCCATCTTCATGTTGAGCGAGTGAGTGGTTCAGCGTATTTGGTCAGTGGTGGGTCAAAAATTTCGACGTTGGTTTCAGGGATGCAGGTCACACCAAATCATGTCCTCCTCACAAAAGAGGGGGCGTCGGTGGTCGTCGAGTCGGATGGAAAATATTTCAGTGTGGACAATCAGTGTTCCTCTTGCCTTGTTCCTTTGACTGAGGTGCAGCAAGACAAAATGAATTTATTGCATGACGCAAAAACCTTAGGAGAACGCGAACAATTACAAGATCAGATTGAAAAAGGAAGCGACCCCAGCCTTTTATTTGAAGAGGCAGCCTCTGGTGAGGCGCTTAGCTCTGCCAATGGGGGGGCGGTGATCTTAGATTATCACTATGCCGCAACCCTTGCGAAAGCGGGCTTTGATACCACTGGGCTTGTCAAGGATCCGGTGTTCATTGAAGAGGATGACGGTCGTTTTGATGTCGATTCTAAAGGCGGGGAGTCGGCCTCTTTGAGTTTGGATGAAAACCAACTTACTGATTTTCAAGATGGCATGCAAACCCATGTGTCTTTTTTTATTGCAGGGGGAACGCACCCTTTGCAAGCCAACTCCCTGCACATTGACGCGAATGCATTCCATTTGCTAGAAGCGGAACTTCAAGACCTTCAATCGGGTGGGGAATTTCTTGTTTTTTCAACGGTTTTTAACAGTGAAAATAACACGCCAGAGAGTGGGAGCTTTTCTTTGGTGGGCTCTCTTGATGGACGTCCTGTTTTATCTGTCACGATGACAGCACAAGCCGCTCAAGGTACGGGTCTTTCTGTTACCGCGTCACTTTCTCAGTTTGCGCCTTTAGATCATGACAATGAGATAGGGACTTACGTGAGCGTAAATGGGGACAGCATCGAGATTAATCTTCCTTTGCAGGCTCGCGATATTTTTGGGGATCTCATGCAATCTCCCGTCAATCTGATCTTGGTAACAACAGACAGCGCGGCGGCCGGAGGAGAACGGTTGGACGCCCATCATGAACCGCTGGATGTGGTGTATTTGTATGAGCAATTGACGTCCCGTACCTACAATGCAAGCCTTCCGCCCAACTCGCGAGAAAACACCTTTATTTTCGAGGCTGACGCGGACAAATTGCTCCCGCAAACACTGTATATTGATGATTTAGAAACTTTAAAAAACGAACTTGAAATGATCTCGAACAATGCCGGAGAGCGGATTGATTCAGTGACAGTGTCACCTTCTGTGACCCTTCCCACAGGAGAAACGCAGTTGACATTGACCGCGCTCATCCAAGGGGAGCCTGCTCTTGAGATCATTTTAATGGCGAAGCAAGGGAGTGACGGACTTGGAATGAATGTAGAGGCCACCTTTAACCAGTATCAAGCTATCAGGCATCCTCTTAATGAAACAGAGGATCTCAGCTCAAAATATGTGAATTTGGACGCCTCGGGCTTGGACATTAAACTTCCTTTGCAGGTAAAAGATCAAGATGGAAGTTTATTGGTTAATCCACAAAACAGCGCAGTGGAGAGCCCTCGCTTGCTGACCTTTTCGCTGATCAATGATGCCTTGTATGTAAAAGAAAATGGGATTGGGCCCGGTACGGGATTAAGTGATGGCTCTCAAACCCAAACAAACAACAATGTCGTTTCGACATTTCAAAATAATAAGACGTTAACCTTGGATCCTTATGGTGAAAAAAGCGGGGAAGATTTTTATTTTTCAGTCTACGCAGAGTCCAATTCCCCTATAAAATTGACCAACGGAACGCCGCTGAATGCCCACGATCATACCCCTGAGCATCCTTATCTTTGGACGGTCTTTCTTCATCAATCCTCTACCCCCCAAACGGCGTACCCAAAAGAATACCTTGCCACAACAAACCACGATACAAGTGGGGTGGAGGTTTTTAAAATCACACTCCAAGAGAGCGGAGAATATTCTTTTGAGTTGCTGACGGCACTGAACCATGCACAGGGACAAGGGAACAATACCTTGGAATTTGATCTTCAGGCTTACACCAAGGACGCCTCAGGAGCCGTCACCGATTTACTTCATATACCGGTTGTGGTGGAAGATGACACCCCGCCTGCACACACTGTGATTTCTGTGGAGGTGGTCAATACCTCAAGCCAGGTTTTGGTGGCCAGCGTTGATGTGTTTGACTCGAATATCGCATTGGGTTTAGAAGGTGCGGATGGGGCCGCCCTTACCGCGATTTATAACGGAAAAACCTGGGTGAATGTTTCGACTACCTTGTCCACCGATGTGCTTCTTTATTCCCCTGTTCCTCCTTATATGCCGTTTGGATCTGTGAATGTCAATCCTCGGGTGGGAGACATCGGTGAATTGATTTTTACCTTTCATTCCAGCATCGTGAATGCATCGCGTTTACTGGATGAAAATATCCAATACCAAGTCATGGATGTGGATGGCGATACCGTGACAGGCTCGATTGACTTGTCGTCTTTAAAATCTGATTTGAACACAGCAAATACTTTTACCGATGGCAGCGCTGAAACCAGTTTGTTTGGAGGCAAGGGAAATGACACCTTGATTGGGGGGTTAGGTCAAGACATTCTGATAGGCGGTCCTGGAGATGACGTTTTATGGGGGGGGATGAGTGGTGGCTCTGGCGATGGTTATAAAGACATTTTTGGATGGCAAGCGGGAGACTTTGGCAGTGCAACAACGCTTTCTATTGATACCATTAAAGATTTTGAAGTCGGGCTTGATGTGATTGATATTTCAGGGGCGCTTGATACGAGTGGCCTTTTTACGTTTGAAGCCCTGGCGAACACTGTGAGTGTGCAAACCCTCGGGACCGACACCCTGATTCAAATTTCTGATACTGGGGGGAGCCCAATACAACAGATTGTCGTTGAAGGAAAAACATTGGATGATTTATTGGGTGTTGCAACCGCAGGGATGACGCAAAGCGATATTTTAGAGTCCATCTTGGTGAGCGGACAGCTGGTGGTTTTTGATGTTCAACGGACACAATTTGGAACCCAATCCGCAGAGACATTAACCGCCACAATGAATGGTGAGCGTCTTATCGCAAGAGACGGGGACGATACCTTGATTGCTGGATTAGGCAATGACATTTTAATGGGGGGAGAAGGGGATGATACCTACACTTGGGCTTTATCCAGTATTGATATGCAGGCAAGTAACACGGACACGCTGGGTGATTTTGAGATTGGACCGGGAAGCGCGGGAGATGTGATTGATATTTCCGCAATTTTGCCTTCAAATATTGATAGCAACAGCGAATTGAATGCGCTTCTTGAATACATTGTGCCAGAAGAGGCGGAAGAAGGATTGACCTTGCATTTATTTCCAACGGGGACGGGCAGTACGCCTTTACAAAATATTGTGCTATATGACGTTGGATTGACTGATTTGGGTTTAAGTGCAGGGGCAACAGAAGCACAAATTTTGGATCAATTAATTCAGCAGCAAGCGATTAAATTAGATTAAAGGAAAGGGGATTTTTAAAATATGAACAGAAAAAACCAAGCATGAAAACACTTTTTGCCCACAGAGGGATGTCTTCGTTAGCTCCTGAAAATACCCATGCCGCTTTTGCTTTGTGCGCAGAATTCGGCCTGCGTTGGGTTGAATGCGATGTCGATATTTTGGCCGATGGGACCCTGGTTATTTTTCACGATGACACCTTGGAACGATGCACAGATAGAACGGGTTTTTTGTCTGATTTAACCTTTGAAGATTTAAAAACAATCGATGCAGGGGGTTGGTTTGGCCCTCAATTTATGGGTGAAAAAATACTCACGTTTTCAGAGTTCATTGCCCTCACCCAGACCCACAAATTGAACATCAATGTCGAAATCAAAGCATCAAGTAAAAATGAAAAGAAGAGGTTGCACCTTATTGAAGGCGTGATTGCGGGTTTGAAGGGCTGCCATCAGGAATGTGAGGTGCTTGTGTCGAGTTTTTCGCATGCGCTTCTTGCTGAATTTAAAAAACAATCTCCAAATACGCCTGTGGCTTGTTTATTTGAAAAGATTGATTTTCAGTCGGATTGGGAATCGTCTTTACGGTCTTGCCAGTCACACTGTGTGCATCTTTCTGAGGAGGGGTTAACACAGGCTTCGGTGCTGGAGATAAAATCAAAAGGCTACAGGCTTCACGTTTATACCGTGAACAGCCTCTTTCGTGCCAATGAACTTTTTCTTTGGGGCGTCGATGGGATTTTTACGGACGCAGGGCAGCTGTTTTCGCCCGCTTATTGAGAGATAAAAAAACAAAAACCGGATTGACGTGCCGGTCTTTGTGTTTAAAAAGCAACAAAAAAAGGACGAGAACGCGTCCTTTTTTTGTTTATGAAGTGACGTTATTTATTGTTTTCTAATGAGAGGTTAAGGGCTTTGGCCACACCTTCCCCGTAGGCAAGATCGGCTTTTAAACAATGCTCTACGTGGCGTTTTTGAACCTCGATGGAGGCGCCGCCTACTGAGCTTGCTGTATTGCTAAACAAGGCTTCTTTTTGTTCAGCGCTCATTAATCTGAATAAATTACCGGGTTGAGTAAAATAATCGTCGTCCTCTCTGTGATCCCATCGGGCAGCCGCGCCGGATAAATGCAACGCCGGCTCAGCAAACTGAGGTTGCTCTTGCCATTCTCCTTGGGTATTCGGTTCATAAGCTATCGTGCTGCCAAAGTTTCCATCAACGCGCATGGCGCCATCACGATGGTAACTGTGAACAGGGCAACGTGGTGCATTTACCGGAATGTGTTGGTGATTGACGCCCAGGCGATAACGTTGTGCATCGCCGTAAGAGAACAAGCGCCCTTGCAACATTTTGTCTGGAGAAAAACCGATACCTGGAATAATGCTTCCAGGGTTAAACGCCAATTGCTCGACTTCAGCAAAATAATTTTCAGGGTTTTTGTTTAATTCCAAGACACCCACCTCAATGAGAGGGCAGTCTGCATGGGGCCACACTTTCGTCAAATCGAACGGATTGTATGAAACGCTTTCGGCTTGCGCTTCGCTCATCACTTGGATTTTCAAGGTCCAAGAAGGGAAATCTCCGGCTTCAATGCTCTTGTATAAATCCGCTTGATGGCTTTCTCTGTCTTCACCCACCAAGGTTTGCGCCTCGGCATCGGTTAAATTCTGAATGCCTTGATTGGACACGAAATGAAACTTCACCCAAACGCGTTCGTTTTTCGCATTGATCATGCTGAACGTGTGGCTGCCAAACCCATGCATGTGACGGTAGGTGGCAGGGATCCCTCTTTCGCTCATGACGATGGTGATTTGATGCAAGGCTTCTGGCAAAGAGGTCCAAAAATCCCAGTTATTTTGTGCACTGCGCATATTGGTACGCGGGTCGCGTTTTACGGCATGATTGAGATCGGGGAATTTGAGGGGATCACGCAAAAAGAAAACGGGGGTATTGTTGCCCACGAGATCCCAATTCCCTTCTTCTGTATAGAATTTGACGGCAAAACCACGAATATCGCGCTCTGCATCCGCAGCGCCGCGCTCACCTGCAACGGTAGAAAACCGCGCAATCAAGTCTGTCTTTTTGCCGATGGTGGAAAAAATCTTCGCTTTGGTGTATTGGGAAATGTCTCGCGTCACGGTGAAAGAGCCGTACGCGGCAGATCCTTTTGCGTGCATGCGTCGCTCAGGGATCACCTCGCGGTCAAAATGGGCTAATTTCTCTAAAAACCAAACATCTTGTAACAATTGAGGTCCACGCGGGCCTGCGGTGAGCACATTTTGATTGTCAGAAACAGGACAGCCAGAACTCGTTGTTAATTTTTTTTTCATGTGTACCCCTAAGTGTTTTGATTCATAAAAGATAACGAAAAAGACCTGATAGGTATAATGGATTATTCCGATAGATTCAATAGGTTATATTAATTTGTTTCTCGGAATGAAACTGCAGGTGTTTTGCCTGCATTTTATGTTTTTGACTTGTTTAATGTGTTTTCAAGCAAGAGACTGCTGACCTGGTTCATTTCAAGCAAGATGGAATGAATCAGATTCAGTGGCTCAAACAAGATGGCGTCTGAATTGTTTTTGGCGGCATCCCTGTTTTTGTCAGCACAAGGGTTTATTTTGAGAGAACATTTTTTTTCTGTTTTTGAGGCGTTCAGCTCCTCAATAGGAGGCCCCTGAAGGGGGGCAAGTTCTTGATCAGAGGCCATGTCGGGATGGGCTATTTTTTCAATTAAGCGATTTAAATTTTCTTGTATTTCGAGATGCAAAGCACAAAACGCCCTGAATGTATTTGGATTTTGGACAGGGACTCTGTGAGCGCCTAAAGCTGAAATATTGCTGAGCATGGCATGATTGAGACACAAAAAACGAAAGCTCTCCTCCACGGTCACACGGTATCGGCCGGGCTCTATCAGCATGTTTTGAATGGCGGTGGACAACAATGCATCCTCATTGTGGGCTTTTCTTCTTGCCACGCGATAAGTGACGGTGTCACTGCTTCCTGTTTTGTATTGTGGAATGATTTGGGCAAGGTACTCTCGGTTTGCTGTGAGGCTGTCTTTCATGATCCCCCGTAAACGGTGAGCGTGCCAGTCAGGAAGGATAAAGCGGGCTGCGATGACGGCGAGGAAACACCCGATAAGGGTATCCCTTAAGCGAGGGAGAATGACCGAATAGCCTTCGCCAAATTGGTTAAAGGACATGAGGACCAACAAGGTGATGAAGGCGGTGGCGCTGGTATAATGTGTGTTTCGAAACGCGAAGAATAAAACGCCAAAGATCAGCATTAAAAATAATTGCCCATTTAAATCGGGAAACAAAACCAACAAGGGGAAGCCAACAAGCAGGCCGAGCACGGTGCCTGAAATGCGCTGGGTTAGTTTGCTGTGGGTGTCAGAATAATTGGATTGGCATACAAATAAAATGGTCAACAAAATCCAATAACCACGATGAAATTCAAAAGCTTGAATAATCCCATAACCACAACAAAGCGTGACGCTCAAGCGAATGGCGTGGCGAAAGAGGAGTGATTTTAAGGTGAATTGCGATTTTATTTGAAGGATATTTTCTACAAATCCCTGGGGTTGTGAGTCCGCGATTTCTTTGTCTTCTTGTGAGGGACGAGATTGACAGACATCCAAAAGCAACAGTTCGATGGTGGTGAGGTTTTCCAAAAGAGACTCAAGTTGCAAGACCGAGGTCGTACCTTGATATTCGGGCCGTGATTGTATATAGGCCACGGAGTCTTGAAGTTGTTTTAATGCCCGTTTGTTTTCATCATTGTGTTGGTATTGGGTCTTTAAACGCAAGACCCAAGAAATGTTCAGGCAGGCTTTGGCCTGTAATTGCAATAATTTTTGCACCCTGAAGACCACATCACTGTGTATAAATGCATTTTTTATTTGGGGTATTTCAGAATGGAAGGCATTGATCTTTTCATGAATGTCTTGGGCGATGAAATACATGTTTAACAGATCTTGGTTTTTATCCTTGATGCTGCCTTGTCGAATAAGGCGCAGCAATGACATTTTGGCTTTGTTAAAGTCATTCACCACCAATGCATTTGTTTTTGCTGCATGAATTTGAAAGGGGTGTAGAGCCTGCGTTTGTGGATCAGAAAAAGCCTCGTTATTTTGATCTAAAGCGTCTGACAAGGATTTAAAAAGAGTGGATAAATTTTCTTTTATGGCTTGAAAAGGCCAAAAAAATAACCAAAGAAGAGAGACCGCTCCATACCAGCTGGCCCCTAAAAGCAGATAATGAGATTGCCCCCAGATGAGGCTTGAAGGACTGGCATTCAGATTATTGGCAAGGAGCATGGTGTAGATTGCGATAATCAAAGAGCCAAACGAAATGCTGGCATAACGAGGCCCTATGGCGCCGAGCATAATAAAACCAAAGGTCGATGTAAAAAGGCCGAGGGTAAAAAGCAGAGGATAGGGGTACAAAAGAGTGACGCTGTAGGTGGCGATAGAAAAGCTCAATAAGGTGATGATCAAGCTTTTGACACGCTCTGATAAGGTATTTTCTGTTTCTGCCAATGCACTTGCGAAGACCCCTAAAATCAAAGGGGTGATGGCTTGGGTGATCCCATTGAGCCAACAAGGCAGCGCCACACCCAGCAAAGAAATGAAAATCCGAATGCTGTAATTGATGCGATTGTTGCCCCAGAGTTTTTTTAAGGTGATGGCGATGTTATTGGTGATCATGCTCTTATGAACTTTTAAAAAAGTGTGAAGTAAGATAACAGAGAGCAGTTAAAATATCTGTATTTTATATGTTTCTGTTTTAAGTTATTTGTTTTGGGGTTACTATGTCTTCGTCTTCTCAGAGGCGAAACGCAACGTCAGCGCCTTTCTCGTGTTTTCATTTATCTTTAAAATACAAAATAAATTCATGATATTGTCTTCTAGCCGATTGGCTCAGTGGTGTGTTCAAGGTGAACACTTCATGGTTCAAAGTAAAAATAATTTTCTTATTTTTGACTCTAAATACCTGAAAGAAACGGTGCACTTTTCAGCGTGGGACGGCCAATGCCATCTCTCGCGTGGCCTTCTTTGGGGTACATTAACCTTTTATATCTCACTTGAAAATAAAGAGCGCACCTCTATTTCTGTGCATGGTTTACCTTGGCTTGCGTTAAAGTCTTTTTCTCTGCGCTTGACTGAAGCCTATCAATCTTGGTTTTTAATAGAAAATACAACACCTTATGAAACTGTGCATCACTTGAAGAGCCTGGTTGATGAGATGGAAGGGCCGAATGGCTATGTCTCCCAAACCCCCTTTGAAAAAGCACAAAAAAAAATCAAAACCTATTTGAAAAAACAAAGTCTGAGGCTTGAAGACATAGAGCCTCATCTAAAAGAGACGCCGGATTTAGCGGATTGGTTGAGCAATCCTCAAAGCATGAGAGAAAAGCACAATCAGTCTTGGCAAGAAGAAGAATTAAACGCTTGCGCTTTCTTTTTTGAAAGGCTTGAGTCCTCTCCTTTAAATCTTTCTCAGCGCCAAGCGGTGCTCATGGGTGAATCCCATAATTTATTGTTGGCTGGGGCGGGATCCGGTAAAACGGGGGTTTTGCTTGCCCGAGTGCAGTATTTGCTGTTTCGTCAAGCGGTCTCTCCTGAACGCATTTTAATTTTGGCGTTTGGCAAAAAAGCACAAGAAGCGTTTTCGAGTCGGCTTTCTAAATTGCATGAAGGTGGAGGGGACGTATCTTTGGCTTCTCTTGACAATGTGGAAGTGGCGACATTTCACCGCTTTGCTATGGACATCATACAAGAAATACGCGGCCAGGCGCCGCGTATTTCTTCTTTGGTGACCGATGAAAATAAAAAAACAATTTGGTTAAGCGCCTTGATTAAACGCATTTTTTCAAAAGAAGAAACGCAAAATCAATGGAAAGCGCATCTTCAGTTGTGGCCTGTACCCGGCGTGAGCGCGAAACGCTTGCCCTTTGATAAGGTCGAGTCGCGTTTTTTGCAGTGGATTTGGCGTTTAATCAGCCTTGTTGCCCAGCAGAATATCCCTTATTCGACCCTTAAAAATCAAACCCAAGGCAAGCCACGAGAAAACAGCGAGCTCGAATTGATTTGGCCTTTTATTGCGGCCTATCAAGCCCATCTTTTAGAGAAAAAGGAACTGGATTTTGACGGTTTGATTCTGGAAGCGATACGTTGTTTAAAGGAAAAAAACACCCCCTATTTAACGCCTTTTGAACATATCATGGTGGATGAATACCAAGATATTTCACCGAGCCGCTTGGCCCTGCTTGAGGTTTTATGCGCCACAAAAAAAGGCCCTCCCCCTTGCGTATTTTGTGTGGGTGACGATTGGCAAGCCATCTACCGTTTTTGCGGCGCGGATGTGAACTTGACGACCGGATTTTTAACGCATTTTCCAAAAAGTGAAGTCCGCTATTTGGACACGACTTACCGTTTTAATTCAAAAATTGCAGATGTGGCGAACCGATTTATTTTGGCAAACCCACAGCAAGTCGAAAAACCCTTAAACAGCATTGTGATACAAAAAGAAGACGCGGTGCATGTGATTGCTTCTGAATGCCTTGAAGAAACCCTTGTGAATTTGTGTGAACAAAGAAAGGGCCAAAAAACAGAGGTGCTTTTTATTGGGCGTAATCATGTTTCTCTTCCTTTGGATTTAGAGGGATGGAAAACGCGCTGGCCTCTTGTGTCTTTTTCTTTTGTGACGGCGCATGGAAGCAAGGGATTGGAAGCCGATTACAGTTTTATTTTGGACGTCAATCAAGGGGTTTTCCCGGCCAAGCAAGGGGCTGAAGGTTTAGAAGAATGCTTGTTAGCACAAGAAGATGAGATGCTTTTTGCAGAAGAGCGTCGATTATTTTATGTGGCTTTAACCCGCGCACGTCATGCGTGTTGGGTTTGCACGCGAGTGGATAAGGTGTCGCCCTTTATTAAAGAGTTTTGGAAAGACGGCTACAGTGTGGATTTTCAATGGAGCAAAAGCGAGCTGGAAACCATCATGCAGTAAAAAGGGACGTCTGTGACGTCCCTTTTTTTAAAAAAAGCCGCCTTATTTATTCAAGAGCGGTTTTGCTCTTTTCGTCTTTTGAGGCTTTTCTTCTCCACGCGTGGAATTTTTCAACCCAAAGAAGCAAGGTCTGTGGGGCGTTGTTTTTCTTCCAAACCCCTGCTGTGTATTTTACCGCTTCACTGAAGGTCGGATAGGGGTGGATGGTGCCGAGGATTTTATTTAATCCAAGGTTATGGCGCATGGCGAGGGTGAATTCTGCGAGCAAATCTCCCGCATGTGCGCCAACGATGGTGGCCCCTAATATTTTGTCTTTTCCTTTTGGGGTGATGACCTTGATAAAACCCTGATCTTTTCCGTCGGCGATGGCCCTGTCTAAATCATCCAAACCATAATAAGCCACTTCATATTCAATCCCTTGAAGGATGGCTTCTTTTTCATTGATCCCAACGCGAGCAAGCTCTGGCGCCGTGTAGGTGGCGGCCGGGATCACGGAGTAATCGACTTTGAATTTCTTGAAAATGCCAAACAAGGCATTGACGGCGGCAAACCAAGCTTGATGCCCTGCTACGTGGGTTAATTGATAAGGGCCTGCCACGTCACCCACGGCCAAAATATGGGGAAAATTGGTTTGCAAATAAGCATCAACCTGGATGGTGCCGCGCTCTGTCAGTTCAATTCCGAGGGTTTCAAGGCCAAACCCTTTGGTATTGGCGCTGCGGCCTAAAGCCAAAATGACATGGGTGAAGCTCAGTTTGATTTCTTCACCTTGATGCTCGAGGTAAATTCGATTTTCGTCTTCCTCTTTTTCAAAACGGGTCGCTTTGTGGTTTAAGAAAAGCTGAACACCGTCTTCGAGAAGGTTTTTTTCGACCAAGGAGGCTGCGTCTTTGTCTTCACGGATTAAAATTTGATCCGCCATTTCAATCAAAGAAACGTTCGAACCGAGGCGGGCAAAACTTTGCGCGAGCTCGCACCCGATGGGGCCGCCTCCTAAGATCAGGAGTTTTTTAGGTAAATCGGTGAGATCCCACAGGGTGTCTGAGGTGAGATAATCGATGTTTTCAAGCCCTGGAATGGGCGGCACAAACGGGCGCGCACCTGTGGCGATGATCATGTTTTGGGTGGTGAGGGTGTGTCCGTTAACTTCCACTTCCCAAGGCGAGAGGATTTTTGCTTCTCCTTGAAGGCATTCAACACCCAGCTCGGTATAACGGGCGATGGAGTCGTGCGGTTCAACTTTTTGAATGACGCCGTGTATTCTTTGCATCACGCGTTTGAAATTGACCTCTGGTTTTTCGACCTCGATCCCGAATTCATGGGCTTCTCTTATTTCTTTCATCACATGTGCTGAACGAATCAAGGCTTTTGAGGGGACACACCCTGTATTAAGACAATCTCCGCCCATTTTGTGTTTTTCGATGAGCGTGACTTTGGCTTTGACGGCGGCGGCGATGTACGCGCTGACCAAACCGCCCGCACCTGCGCCTATCACAATGAGATTTCTATCAAAGGTTTGTGGTTTTTCCCATTGGCTTTCAATGTGTTTTTTTTGTATTCCTGTAATTATCTTTTTCATAATAAGAGGAAAGATCCCTAGGAGTGTTAAAGAAAAAAGAACCGCAGGTGACATGATCCCATTTATCGAGTTGATATCAGCCAGTTGGGTTCCTGCGTTGATGAAAATGGCACTTCCTGGCAGCATGCCAATTTGGCTGACAAGATAAAAGGTTCGAGCCGTGATGGGGGTTAATCCCATCAGTAAATTGATTAAAAAGAAAGGAAAAACAGGCATCAATCGCAGGGTCAGAAGATACAAAAAGCCTTCATTTTTCATGCCTTTATTGATAGTGGTCAGGTGACTTTTGAATTTATTTTGCATCCAATCTTTCAGGAAGTAGCGGCTGATGAGAAAGGCGAGGGTGGCTCCGATGGAGCTTGCAAATGAAACAATGAGCAAGGCCCACCAAAAACCAAAGAGGGCCGCCGCCAACAAACTGGCAATGGCGGCACCGGGAAGGGAGAGGGCCGTAATTAAAACATAAATAATGAAATAACTGAGCGTGACAAGAAGCCAATGTTCTTCAAGGGTATTTTGAAGGACAAGATGTTGCGCTTTGGCATTTTCAAGCGTGAAAAAGGAATTCAGATCAAACATAAACCACAGCGCAATAAAGCTGCTTAACACAAGGAGCGCCGTTATTTTTCTTTTGTTCATTTAATCACCTGTTTGATGCTGGGCATAAGATATAAATTAACGTGAATTCAGTCAGTTCTGATTATTGTAGGTCGGGTTTTCCAATAAAGAAGCGCCGCTGATTTTCATCAAGAGAAATGTGTCATACAAGTGAGGTTCCTTTTCTTTTATTTTCGGTCTTCACCTTGAGATTTAAGACCCATGAAGAGGAGAGAAAATTGCACTTTTTCTTTAAAAAAAAGAAAGAGGTGCGCGATACCGAAAGTCATTGAAGAGGCGCGCCTGTGTCAAAGGCGTGAAGCCTCTAAACATAGAGGACACTGTGATTGGGCTGAACGTGCGTAAGCCAGCGTCCAGGTAG